>JAGYJO010000061.1 GCA_018402095.1 bacterium | reverse complement strand
CCCTGGCGTAGGAAGTGGTTACAGCATAGGTAGGATCCACCCCTACCCGAGACCCCCTAGTTTGAGCTACTATAGACAGCCATGAACGAATCCATCCCAGCCATTCATATTCAGCAACTCACCAAAACCTACGACGGCGGATTAACGGCATTAAAAGGCATTAATCTCTCTGTCAAACAAGGTGAGTTCTTTGCCCTTTTGGGCCCCAATGGGGCTGGAAAGTCCACCACAATCGGCATTCTCTGTTCGCTAGTCAACAAAACCAGTGGCAGCGTTTCTATTTGTGGGCACAACATCGACACCGATTGGTCCAGAGCCAAAACCTGCTTGGGCGTTGTCCCTCAGGAATTCAATTTCAATATATTCGAACCATGTTGGCAAATCGTCGTCAATCAAGCCGGCTACTACGGCGTCCCCCGTGACATCGCACTCAAACGTGTCGACATCCTCTTCGAGCAACTGGGCCTATCCGAAAAACGCAATGAGCAAGCCAAAAACCTCTCTGGCGGTCTGAAACGGCGGCTGATGATTGCACGCGCACTCGTTCATGATCCCAAAGTGCTGATTTTAGATGAACCCACAGCCGGCGTGGACATCTCCCTGCGCCGCTCTATGTGGCAATTTTTGCAAGAACGCAACGCCCAAGGCATGACCATCATTCTCACCACACACTACCTCGAAGAAGCCGAAGCGCTCTGCAAAGAAGTAGCGATCATTGATCATGGGAAAATCATTACCCGTGGCAACACCCAAGACCTACTACAACAGCTCAATGCAGAAACATTTATCCTCTATTGTACAGAAGCCATCACAAACAGGGACAATCTACGCACACCCGATGGCTTTGTTCTCTCTCAACTGGACGAGAGTTGCTTGGAAGTAGAAATCGACAAAAACCACACACTGACAGACTTAATCACCTATCTACAGAGCCAAGGCATTACCGTCGGTCGCATCCGCAACAAAGCCAACCGTTTGGAAGAATTATTTTTAAAGTTGGTTGCCCATGATTAAAACACAATGGATAGGACTATGGACTATGATGCGCAAAGAAACCCTGCGTATCTTCCGCATTTGGACACAGACCCTACTCCCATCTGTCATCTCCACATCACTTTATTTTTTGATTTTTGGCAGTTTCATCGGCAACCGCATTGGATTGATAGGCGAGGTCACCTACCTCCAGTTCATCATCCCTGGATTGGTCATGATGTCGGTACTCACCAATGCTTACAGCAACGTCGTTTCTTCGGTTTTTAGCGCAAAGTTCCAACGCAACATCGAGGAATTACTCGTCTCGCCTTTGATCAGCCCCGTCATTTTGCTCGGCTATATCATCGGCGGTGTGATTCGTGGCATCATCGTCGGCACCTTGGTGTTTTTTGTCTCTCGCTTTTTCACCCCCCTCCCCATCACCCACCTCTGGATTGTCATGACAACCATTGTCGGCACCGCTTTTCTTTTTTCACTACTTGGGTTTATCAATGCCGTATTTGCACGCAAATTTGATGACATCGCCATTGTACCTACCTTTGTGCTCACGCCACTGACCTATCTTGGGGGCGTTTTTTACTCAGTATCCTACTTGCCGCCATTCTGGCAAAAAGTGTCTTTGTTTAATCCTATTTTGTATTTGGTAAACAGCTTTAGATACGGATTTTTGGGTATTTCAGACATTTCGGTACACACTTCTTTGCTCTGCATGTTTGGACTCATCATTGTTTTGTGGAGTCTCTCTTTGTTTCTTTTGCAACGCGGAATAGGCTTTCGCCAATGACCATTCAATGGTTCCCCGGCCACATGGCCAAATCCACACGTCTCATCAAAGAGACGCTCACCCAAGTCGATGCGGTCCTCGAAATTCGAGATGCCCGCATTCCTTTTTCTAGCCACAACCCCCTGCTCTACGAAGTCGTCAAACACAAACCCATGGGACTCATCCTCAACAAAGCAGACCTGGCAGATCCAGCTATATCACAACTATGGACCAGCGCACTCGCACCCATAGGCAAAACATTGCTTCTCAACACCCACCACAAAACAGCACGCACCACGATCACAAATTTTGGACGCGAGGTCATCGCCCATGCTGTAGCCCAAAAGAAACTGCGCAAACGCCCCATCTATAACATTCTCATTTTAGGGGTACCCAATGTCGGGAAATCCGCCATTATCAACACCCTCAAGGGTCACGTCGTCGCGAAAGTAGAAAACCGTCCAGGTGTCACAAGAACCCCTACATGGTTCACCATTGCACCGGATCTCCGCTGCTTGGATAGCCCTGGGATTTTGTGGCCAAAATTCGAGCAAAACAACGTGGGCATGGGACTGGCCATCACCGGCGCAATCAAAGAGCATGTCACCACCATTGAACACCTCATCGCCTATCTCATTGACTATCTACGCGAACACTACAGCGATGCACTCAGACAACGCTATGCACTCACAGACGCAGATTTAGACACAACAGACGCCATGGCTATCGTCAGTGCCATCGGCAAAAAAAGACAGATGCTCCTCAAGGAAGGAGAAATCGATCTCGACCGCGCCACACAGCTCATCCTCAAAGAGTTCCGTGCCGGGTTACTTGGACGGGTAAGTTTGGAAAAGCCGTAGCCCTAGTGGTGTTGATGGCGGAAATATGCGGTTTATAACCAGCATATTTCCGTGTAATATGCTGGTTATGTACAACAGATTTCCAGAATTCCCGACTACAAATAAGAACAGTTTTTTTCTTTTTGGCCCACGAGGCACAGGAAAAACAACATGGATAAAATCACAACAAGACCCGATGATATATCTCGATCTACTAGATGCGGAGCTATTCAGAGACCTCCTAGCAAACCCTGGTCGGTTGATAAATATGATTCCATCTCAATATGATGGATGGATCGTCATCGACGAAATCCAACGGGTGCCCGATTGCCTCAATACGGTACACCAACTCATTGAATCCAAGGGGATGAGATTCATCCTCACCGGCTCCAGTGCCAGAAAATTACGTTCAAAAAGTAGTAACTTACTCGCTGGACGCGCCCACACCTACCATTTTTATCCACTAACAGCAGCTGAGCTCGGCTCAGACTTTAATCTAAAAAATGCCCTACAATACGGACATTTACCCGCCATTTTCTCACAAAAAGATCCCCAACAATTCTTGCACGCTTATATCAACACATACCTCAAAGAAGAAATACTACAAGAAGGCCTAACCCGAAATCTTGGTAGCTTCTCACAATTCTTGGAAGCCATTTCTTTTTCACAGGGAAACACGCTCACCATCACCCAAATCGCACAACAAGTCGGCCTCAACAGATCGACTGTCACCGACTATATTTCCATTTTAGAAGACTTACTAATCGCATATCGCCTACCCGTATTCAAAAAACGCGCCAAGCGGAGACTTGTTTCTCATGATAAATTTTATTTTTTCGACACCGGGGTATACCGTGCTATTCGACCACAAGGCCCCTTAGATTCCCCAGAAGAAGCAGAAGGCCCGGCACTTGAAACATTATTTCTCCAAGAAGTCATTGCCCTCAACCATTATGGGAAATGGGGATATGACATTTTTTATTGGCGAACTCACCATGGTGTAGAGGTTGATTTTGTTCTATATGGTAATCGTGGCATTTTCGCGTTCGAAATCAAACGATCTAGTCGAATTGACGAAAGAGAATTCAAGGGGCTACGTCTTTTTTTAGAAGATTATCCTATGGCAAAATGTTTTTATTTGTATGGGGGCAACAGAGTCGAGTATTACGACGACATTACGGCGATGCCTATTGAAACGGCATTTAGAACACTACCCTCTTTGCTCATGCCCAAAGAAGCATAACCACCAAGCAAAGACAGCCTAACGCTTCAACGACCGCCAGTATTGAAAGGGTAGGCTCCCTATCCAAATAATGATCAACTGGGAGAAGACAAAGGCACTCAGCCACACAAAGCCTTTTTCCATAAACCCATAGCTATGCAACCCAATACCCAGGAGATTGACCCCGAACCAAGAAAAAGAGGTCACAACGTTTCCAAATATCGCCAAAAGCATCAATCCCCGCTGGCGAATATAGCCCCCCATACGGGCATGCAAAATCACCGCATTCCACAGAACAATCAGAAGGGCCCCATTCTCTTTGGGATCCCAACCCCAAAAACGACCCCAAGACTGATCCGCCCAGACACCACCCAAAACGGTACCGACAAAGCTCAATACCAACGCAAAACAAATAGTGCCATACACCATACTGGTGATCTGCTTACGCGACGCTTCTGAAAATCCAGGATCCAAAACCCCTCTCAAAACATAGACAACAGCCAATGCCCCAGCAAAAAAAGTCGCACCATACCCAATACAAATCGTCACCACATGGGTCGACAACCAAAAATTAGAATCCAAAACAGCCTGCATCATCTCCAAGGTGTCGCCTTGAAGCGCCAAATGATGCGCCACGATCAGTGTGCAAAAGCCAACAGCCGCACCGACAAAAGCACCGATACCATCTCGGTAACGACGCTCAATCCAAATACTAATCAACACGGAAATCCAACCCACAAAAACCGCTGACGTATACAGGTTTGTCACTGGCGGACGCCCACTCAGCCACATCCGCAACCCAATAGCCACGGTCTGAATCACAGCACCCGTCACCAAACCAGCAAATACCACACGGGACAAACGCCCACTACGATACGCCCATCCCAGAGCGGCCAAAATCATCACCAAAACATACAAGGTCATGGCCCAAATCAAGGGGTTTTTTTGATTCAAAAATACTTCCAAACGAATCTTTTGCAACTGTGTCGCTGACATCTGTTTAGGCGTGCTCAATGTCTTGGAGGCCACACGAATACCATCCGCATCTCCCGCCACATAGGACTTCTGAAGGTCCAACCACGCTTGGATATACGCCGAACGATCCGCTGTGTTCAACACATCCAACGCTTGATCTCCAAACGCCAACGGTTTGTCGGCCTCATCCAACACCAAGAAAGACGCCGTATCTCCCATAAACCTAAACAGTCTGAAGTACCGCATTAGCTCTGGCAAATAATCAGAACCAACTTGATCCCAGCAAGACACGCGCGCTGACTGTGGCAGCCAAACGGGCAAAGTATCTCTATTATTCCCCAAATAGCTCTCCACATCGGAGACAAAGGTCGGATGACCTTCGACGGACACCGTGTTTTTGAGTTTTTGATACATAATTAGCTTTTGTTGCAAGCGTACAATTTCACGCTGAAACGTATTGCGGTTTTGCTTCTCCACATCCGAAGCCTTAGCCGCTTCATCTTCCACAACAGTCAAATAGGGCTCTATATCTTGGAAACTCAAGGCAATATTTTCTTCGCCAGGACGACCAAACATGCCTAAGATCATATGGTTTTGGACACGAAAAACCGGCCAAGCATTCGCGGTAACCGGCGCATACATCACCGTCAACAACCAATCGATGGCCGCCATTTTAGAGCCATCCGGGAGTTTAAAGGTTTGTTTTTCATTGAGCGCCAACAAACTGACACGGGCCACTGTGTCCAAAGGCTTCACACGACCCGAGTGCACAACAGGTATACGTTCCACGCCTGTCTGTGGCGACGCAGCGAACAAAGGCGTGGCCAACAGAGATCCAGCCATGATCAAAAGCAGCAGGGCTTTAGATGTTTTTGAAGCACCCACAGGATGGCGATTGCGACCTTGCAGCAAGCGAACAGCAAAGTGCCACAACAGGCCAACAAGAATACCCAAACAACTAAAGTACGGCCATAACCAGCCCGGATTTTCCACCACTTGCAAGATCGTCAATGTGTCATCCTTCCCATAACTGGCCTGAAAATAGGTTTTACCACGAAAACGCAAAGGCTGATTCATTTCGATCAACGTTGACTGCAAGCGTTCACCGGTAGTATCTAGCACATTGACTTGAGAGGAAAACAGACTCGGAATCGTTGTTCCCGGATACACGTTACGCTGAAAATCCTGCAAGGCAATGCCATAATCATTGTAATGACGCAGTGCACGCAGTTGGAGGCGGTACGTTTTGTCGCCAATCGTCAGCGGCTGCTCAGCACCTATACCATTGGACACCACCCAGGTCCCCACAACCCGATTCCCTTGGGATATCCGCACCCAGACAGACATCAAATTTCTATAATCATCACGGGTCATCACCGCTTGGGGTTGAATGTTTAATTGAGGGCCCAACCCAGCAGTCGCTCGCAACGAATCTTTTGTATTTGTTTCACCAGGCATGGCCATTTCCAGACGAGAATTCGGATACACCCGGAGCACATCCAGCTGAAACGGTAGCGATGAATGGGTAATCTGCCGTCCTGGCACGAGGAAACGCTCAGGAATAGACACAACCTGGTCCTGAAGGTCGGCCGCGTCAGAAAGTACAACGAGTTCAACATCGTGCAGGCTTTCTGAATACCACACCGTCTGACCCTCTTCGATAGCCATCTGACTCTCAACCGCCACAATACTGATCCAACCAGACGCAACCAACAGCACAATCACACTCAGGTGAATCCACCATAATCCAAACTTTTTCCATGTCAGTGGCATACGCAACATCGCAGCCGCCATGTTGATAACCAACAAAATACCAATCGTTTTACCACCCAAAAAATAAGGAATCTTAAAAGATCCCAGATGGGCCCACAAAAACCATGTGTCAAAATACGCTTCTTTGGCCGAAAAAACACCCAATTTCACCTGAGCCAACGTCATCAAGAACACCAACACTGTCATCGCAGAAAGCGAAAAAACAGCGAGTTTGAATGACGCCAAACGTTTAACGACAGGATGATCCTTTATGGCCATATGACAGACTCCAAAAATTGGGTAAATGATTTTTCTTCATGCAACACCGTCGGGGCTGGACCCATCAACTTGAAAAACCACGCGCCATCAGGTTTTTCCCAAATAGCCACAAGCATCCGACTTTTCATATCTGCCGCGGTCAAATCAACGAATAAAACAGACTCACCTTTAAGCGTAAGCTTTTTTGTCATCTGAGAAAGCCCAGTATCATCCGTTGGTGCCAACTGGAGCTGTCCACGCCAGCGATTGATATTGGCTAAAACACCGCCAGCTTGCCCAGACAGAAAGCTAATCGCCAGATCGGCTTCCCCAGCAGATCCAGGAAGGGTAAAGCTACCCACACGAAATGCAGTACTCGGCTGTGACACCCAATGAGACGGCGCTGTCCATTGGGGAGAATTTGTTTGTGATGGGGAAACTTGGGACAAAGCCCGAACATCTTTGGGTGCGGTGTACACGTGAATCTCTCGCTGCTGACAGCCAAAGAGAAGACCAGACAACACCAACAATCCAAGACAAAAAGAAGTTTTCATTTCAATGTGGCAATGTAGCACACGTCAGCCACGAATACCACTCAAAATGGCGATCGCTGTCGAAACGATCACCGCATCCACTTTCCAACACCTACCGCCCATGTCAAAATGCAGGCATCATGCCAGCACCACTAAGCGACACCAACGACGTTTGTGCAAGATTACGAGACAGCCACGTGGGGCTCATCCCCACAGATACACTCTGGGGCATCAGCGGTATCGCCTCCGCCAACGTCGCCCATCGCATCCAAGCTATCAAACACCGGGAATCTCCCAAGCCTTTGATTCTGCTCATCCACCAACTACGCCAAATAGAACACTGGATACACCCACTCACAGAGACACAAAAGCAGTTCTGCGACAGCCACTGGCCTGGCCCCATCACACTACTATTACCGGCCAGCACGCTAGCGCCAACAGCTATCACATGTGGCCTACCCACACTGGGTGTTCGCATCCCAGCCACCGACCCGCTACGCACGCTACTACAACAACTGGAATTGCCACTGATTTCTACCAGCGCCAACCTGGCGGGAAACCCGTCGCCCAAAAACGTCACAGACATTTCTTCCGACATCCAAAACAAGGTTGATTTTCAAGCCATGTGGGCCGACTCCCCAGGTGCAGCATCCCAAATCTGGGACCTCACCCAAGAAACACCCGCCCGTGTCCG
>JAGYJO010000060.1 GCA_018402095.1 bacterium | reverse complement strand
CCCAGTATGCCCGTGAAAAAGACATTCCTTATTTTGGACTTTGTCTAGGTATGCATATTGCGGTGATCGAATATGGGCGTCATGTCTTGGGTCTTGATAGGGCGCATAGCACAGAGTTTCGTGATGATTCGCCGCACCCAGTGATCGACTTTTTGCCGGACCAAAAAGCGACCCGCAAAAAGGGTGGTACGATGCGCTTGGGTAGCTATGCATGTCGTATCCAAAAAGACACCAAACTCTTTGCTGCGTATGGGGAATCCGATGTGTCAGAGCGTCATCGTCACCGTTATGAATTTAACAATAGCTATCGTGAACAATATGAAGCCGGTGGTATGGTGTTTTCTGGGACCTCTCCTGAAAACACCTTGGTGGAAGTGGTGGAAATTCCGACACATTCTTGGTTTGTGGCCTGTCAGTTCCATCCGGAATTCAAATCACGTCCGTACAAGAGTCATCCCTTGTTTCGTGACTTTGTTGCGGCGGCCAAGCGTCGTCATGAAGCGGTCTAGGTGAAAAAACCGCAGACCCGGATTTTTCTCAATGAGTGGAAGGGTGGGGACGTTGTCCTCACCGATTTTCAGCGTCAGCACCTCAAAGTCTTGCGGGTGTCTCCCGGTCAGACACTCGTGGTTTTGACCCCTTTAGAAGAAATTTATATCGAGGTTGTATCGATCTCCAAAAAGCTCAAAGCCAAAGTTTTGACCCGCGCGCCATTGCCCGTCCCCGCATTGTCCATTCACCTTGTGCAATCGTTGCCCAAAGGGGACAAAATTGGTGATATCATTCAGTCTTGTACGGAGCTGGGTGTGTCCCGTGTGACACCTGTGATTTCGGAACGGAGTGTCTCTCTACCGGATGCGGGCTCTTCTGCGCGCAAAAGAGAGCGGTGGCAGGCCATCGCAGAGAGTGCCGCCACCCAATCGCGACAACTGATTTGTCCGCCGGTGGACCCGATTATGCATTTGTGTGATTGGTCTCCAGTGGGTGACTATGACCTGAAGCTGGTCTGCTGGGAAGAGGTGGACGTTTCTGCGTCGTTGAAGTCTGTTCTAACAGCATGTGACTCTCAAATAAGGGCTCAGGCAGCAGCGAATACAACCCTGCGTGTGTTGGTTTTGATTGGACCTGAAAGTGGTCTTTCTGATGCGGAAGTGGCTGTTTTGCGGGAACAAGGACTGACGCCGGTATCTCTAGGAAATACGATATTGCGTGTCGAGCATGCTGGGTTTTATGCCTGTGCGCAGATTCGGTATCACCTAGAGGCGTAGTTTGTGTGTGCGGCTTCGCCCCCCACACACAAACAGAAAAAAGGCTCAAAGGGCTGTCGCCCTTTGAATCCCGAAGTGCCGTAATAACTCTTTTTCAACAGTTCCGATTGCGCGTTGTTACAACCCCACCCATTCCCCCGTTTTGGTGAAAAACACACTGGTTTGTATGTCATTGGGGGCTATTTTGAGAAAATGAGCGGCTGCTTTTTGGTAACGAATGAGGGTTTGTAACATTTCAGGGGTGACGTCTGTCGTGTCACTGCTTTTGAAATCCACGAGATGCCATCTATCTTCGTCACGAAAAAAAAGATCGATACGTCCATCTTGGTTTTTTTTGTCAGTATCTACCCAAGAAAAAGGCCATTCGATGTATTTTTCTGGGGATGAAAAAACGGCTTGGGCGAGTGGGCTTTGCAGGGTTATTTGGAGATGCTGCGCAATGGGGGCGCTGTGTATGCGGAGTAGGTCTTCCGCGGTGTCTCCAAACTGGGTGCTGAGATGCGTCGTTATGAGCGCGGCTAACGTGTCATTGTTTGGGGTCTCTTCATGTTGCCAGATAGTGGCCAGTAGCTGATGGATAATGGTGCCCATGAGGGTTTCCCATTTGGGGCTGTTGTCTGCTGTGATGGGGTCTGGGACTGTGTTGTTTGGGGCGCTTGTTTGGGGTTCTTCCACGGGGAAATCCTTTTCATCGGTTATTGTGATCAATGGGTCCGTTTTGGTTGTTTTTAGCCATCGCTGACAGGACAAGACTAGGCTATCGTCTGGCGCGCTGATAGGCAAGGTGAGGTGTACATGGTGTTGCTCAACTTTGGCATAGGGTGCGAGGAATTCCCAGAAACTGCCGGGTGAAAAATCCTCTGGGAATTCTTCTGTAAGCTTGACGGTTCCCGTTAGAAAGAGCTCTTCTTTCGCGCGGGTACAGGCAACATAAAAAATTCGTTTTTCTTCATCCATGCTCTCGGTTTCTTCTGCTGCCATGTGGCTTTTGAAGGATTCTTCTTGGCCGGGCATCCTGGCGACGATGCCGCTGTCGCTGATGATGAGTTTTCTGCCACGGGAGGCATGAAAGGTCTTTCCACATTCAGGGACCACGACGAAGGGAAACTCCAGTCCTTTGGATTTGTGGATGGTCATGATCTGGACGCCGGTGGCACTGGATTCTGCGGGGCGCATATGGCCAGCTATGAGCCACTTTTTCAGTCTCTCCAATCGCTCAGGGTCGCTGAGCAAGAGTTGTCTGTCCCAAAGTGAGATCTGGGCGATGAGGATTTCGGCCTCTTGGTGTGTGATCGTGTATCCCAGTGTTTGGGGGTGGCGCCAGTGGTAGTGATGACAGAGGATAGAAAGACTTTGCCCCAAGGGGTAGTGTTGGCGAAGTGTCATGATATCGGCCAAGAGGTGGCCTGCTTTTGTGTGAGAGGGGCTATCTGCTTTTTCGAGAGACGCCAATGCAGCGCTTAACGACTTTTTTTGTGTGCGTATCTGGTGAAGTTGCACGATGTCGTCGTCGGACATGCCGATCATCGGCGACCGTAAAAATCCTGTCCACGCGACCGGGTCATGGGGATAGACGAGTAGCGTGGCCAAGAGCGTCATGTCTTGGTAATAGACTGGGACATTGGTTTTGTTTTGTTGTTGCTGTTGTATGGGGATGCCTGCGGCTTGTAGGGCATGGCCGATACGGGCAAGTCCCGATGTTTTGCGGCAGAGTACCGCGATGTCAGCCCATTCGGCCTGGTGTTTGGTTTTCATTGATAGGATCCATGAGATGATTAAGTCGATTTCAGCTGGGGATTCTGTTTTTTCGGCCTCTTTTTTTTTGCTCTCGGTGGTGGCGAGTCCGATGTAGACATGTCGGTCTTCTGCTTGTTTGACGGCATGTAGGGCTGCGTAGTCGACGGTAGGGGAGCTCTCGAACAGGGCTTTGAAGAGTCTGTTTGAAAAGGTGATCAGCGGTTGTTGTGACCGAAAATTTTGGGTCAATTCGACCACGATCCCGCCATTGTCGCGCATCCATTGGCGAACTTCCGAAAAGAGGTGAGGTTCTGCCCCTCGGAATCGGTAGATGGCTTGTTTCAAATCGCCGACCAAAAAAAGATTGCGATGGGGTTCTTGTAAAAACAGATTTTGAAATAGCTGCCATTGGACCCTGTCTGTGTCTTGAAATTCGTCGACCATCACGAATCGGTACTGGTCGTGGATCTGTGCAGCGACATCGGTATCCCGTTCGACTAGGGCGGCCATTTCGGCAATCATATCGGGGAAGTCGAGCCATCCCATACGTTGTTTTTCGTCCTGAAATAAGCTGCGTATGTCTTGGAATAGTCCTTGTAAATCACCACTGTGATGGCTGTCATCATAGTCGCGGTCTGCAAAGCGGCGGCTGATTTCGTCACGTCGATAGAGTTGGGTGAGGCCATCTCTGATACTGGCCAGATTTTGTTGTGCCAGCAAGCTGTGTAGGCGTGTGTCCCGATTGGTGATCATGGTATTGAGGGCACTGTCTAGCGCGCGTTGCCATGCCCATTCGCGGTCTTCGTCGCTAGGGACTTGGATATTGGGTGAGATGCCAGCTGCGTGGCTATGGTCTGCGATCATGTCTTTGCAAAAGGCGTGAATGGTGGTGATGGTAGCAAAGGGCAATTTGGCCAAACATTGCTGAATGCGAATCTGATCTTCTAGGGTATCTCCTTGGGCTGTTTCCAAGGCCTGCCGAATTCGGTGTCTCATTTCTGCCGCTGCTTTGCGTGTATAGGTGACGGCCAAAATCTGAGAGGGATCGCAGTCCGGGCAACTGGCCAAAATGTGGAGATATCTGGCGACCAATACGGCGGTTTTTCCGGAACCTGCACTGGCTTCTACGAAAACGTGTTGGTCCAGAGCGAGTGCATCTCGTTGCTCTGTGGTGAGGCGACTGAGATCAAACATGTCGAATTTTCCACCATACATGTAGGGTGTATTTGGCAAAGCCACCGATCCAGCGGAGTCGGGATAGGCGGGCGGGTTGCTTGAGCGCACGGTAGAGCCATTCGATGTGGAGCTGTTGGGTCCATTTTGGGGCTCTCTTTTGAACGCCGGCCAAGATATCGATGACGCCACCGACCCCAATACCGATGCCACGCGGCAGTGTTTTTTTGAGTTTTTGGAGAATATAGTCCTGCTGGGGAAAGCCCATGCCGACGAGGACGATGTCGGGGTTTGCGGCTGCGATGGCCGCCGAGATGAGGGGCCATTCGGATTCGGTCCAAAAGCCATGGTGATACCCACAGATAGGACTATGCTTCAGCAGCTTTGCCGCTGAAGCATAGTCCTGAGTAGGTTCAAAGGGCTCTGCCCTTTGAATCCCGTTTGCGCCTGTGGTGGGATCTGTGCGGGATTCAAAGGGTGAAACCCTTTGAGAAAGACGCTTTGCTTCTTTTGCTTGTCGTAGACAAGCAAAAGAAGCGGCCTTTTCGATGACTTCGGGGGTGCTGCCGAGTAAATAAATTCTGTATTTTTGGCTAGAGATGAGGACGGGGGCAAGATCAGATCCGGTGACCCGTGCGATTTTTTTGCCGTAGCAAAAACGGAGGCATGCGACGATGCCGGTTCCATCGGGGACTGTGAGATCAGCTGACGCAATGAGGCGTGCCGTATCGGGGTTTTTGTGTCCAGCCATGAGGATTTCGGGGTTGAGGGTGAGCAGTCTTTTGAAGCCTGGCTTGTGGTGTTGATCCTCGATCCATGCAAGGGTTTCGGCGAGTGTGGTGTCGGCGATTTGGAGGGTTTCGTTATTTAGTGGGAGGCTGATTTTATTCATGTCGATAAGCTTATTGCACCCGTCGCATATCGGCAAATAATCTGAGGATTCTTGCTCGCCTTTGCGCCCTCTTTTCGGCGTGTCGTCGAAGGTCATGTTTGTCACTGTCGTCGACTGGGAATGGCTGTTCTATCTCTTGATAATTTGGATTTCAGATAGGATTTTTTGTGATGCGACGGCTGCTAATTGTTTTCTCTTTTCTGTGTGTGTTTGGGGTTTTGCCTTTGCATGCGGTGTCGCCTGTATCTGATATCTCACCGCGACAAGCGGTTTTTTTAGCAGATGTGTGGGCGGACATGACTGCGCTGGTATCGGACCTGCGAGACTGGGGTCAAAATCGCTGGCGGGTAGGCGCTGATATGGCGGTCGAAAGCGTTTTTTTTCCCCAAGATCCTGATAT
Source organism: bacterium (assembly GCA_018402095.1). Classification (GTDB taxonomy): domain Bacteria; phylum Margulisbacteria; class Marinamargulisbacteria; order SXXA01; family SXXA01; genus M30B43. Next base: position 2,746 of record JAGYJO010000060.1, on the reverse strand, counting down.
CGATGGCTTGGATAGGTCTGCGATGATTCGTACCACGATGCAGTATGACGACGCACTTTCTCTGGGGGTGTCGGCCAACCAGTCTTTTTCGCGTGGGGTGTGGATTCGCTTGGGGAGTGAATGGCAACCGGGAGGGTCGCATGGCTTGTCGCTAAAGGTGTTTTCTCGATTTGATCAGCACAGTGATGATGCCCCTGTTGGGGTATCCGCGACAGCTCAGGTAGCGGACATTCAGATCGAATGTGCGTATAACAAAGGCGTTGCACCAGAAGACCGCAACGCGGTGCATGTCTCTATAGGGATGGTGTTGTAGACCTAAACCAACACACATGCCGCCAAATGCCCATCGCTACCACATGCTGTGAGGGTGGGATCTTCCTGACGACAGCGGGCTTCGGCTACAGGGCATCGGGTATGAAAACGACAGCCGCTGGGAATCGCGAGCGGACTGGGGATTTCGCCTTTGAGTGCGTTGAAAACTTGTTTGTGATTGGGATTTGTAGAGGGAATGGCCCGAATCAAGGCTTGGGTATAGGGATGTTTGGGATTGAGAAAAATGTCGTTTGGGGTACCGACTTCTACGATGCGACCGAGGTACATCACCATGACGCGGTCACAATTTTGCGCGATGACACCCAGGTCATGGGAAATGAGCAACATGGACATCTGGTGTTGGCGCTGGATGTCTTTGAGTAGGGCCATGACCTGGGCTTGTACCGTGACATCCAGTGAGGCTGTGGGTTCATCGGCGATGAGGAGCTTGGGTTCGAGACTGAGGGTGAGTGCGATGACGATGCGCTGGCACATGCCCAGTGAGAATTGATGGGGATAGTCGTCCAAGCGACGGCCTGCGTCGGGAATATTGACTTGGTTGAGCAGGGCAACGGCTTTTTCTCTGGCCGCTGTTTTGGAGAGACCCCCACGAATAGTTAGTGTTTCGATGAGTTGTTCGCCAATGGTGAAGACAGGATTGAGTGCTGCGAGGGGATTTTGGAAAATCAATCCGATTTCTTTGCCACGAATCTCGCGAAGTCGTTTGGGGGATGCGGAGAGTAGGGCTTCGCCACGATAGGTGAGGGTGGTGGCACTGCTGGTGGCACTTGCCGGGAGGAGTTGGAGTACGGAGAGGGCGGTGATGCTTTTGCCGGACCCTGATTCACCGACCAGTCCCAGAACTTCGTTTTCAGCGATATGAAAAGAAACCCCATCGACGGCGGTAATGCAGTGTTGGTCACTTTTGAAATGGGTTTGGAGTCCGTCTACGTGTAATAAGTGGGTCATTATCTGTCTCCCTCTAGGCTGTTGCGAACACCATCGCCAACCAGTTGTAATGAAAAAATAGTCAGGGCAATTAATCCGCCAGGAAATAGGGTCATCCATGGCGCTTCGCGGATGAAGGCCAAGCTGTTATTGAGTAATCCGCCCCAAGATACGTTCGGTGGTTGTATCCCGAGACCCAAAAAGCTCAGTACGGATTCTGTCAAAATGGCATGCCCGATACCCAAAAAGGCAGAGACAATGACGGGTCTCATGGCGTTGGGTAAAATGTGCCGGATCGCCACCCGCCACTCAGACAATCCCCGTGCTCTGGCGACCAATACAAAAGGCCGTTCACGAAGACTCAGTGTTTCAGCGCGGACCAGACGTGCAATGCCCATCCATCCTGAGATCCCGATGATGACAATCACGCTTCCCAATCCGGGTTTGAAAATAGCTTGGATGATGAGCAATACCATTATCATGGGTAGTCCCATGAGGGCGTCCACTAGGCGCATGAGGGCGTTGTCTACCCACCCCCCAATGTACCCGGACAAGAGTCCGATACCGCAACCAATGAGTACGGCAACCAGCATGGATGCGGAACCAACCATCAGAGAGACCCTTGCGGCATGGACACAGCGGAGAAAAATGTCGCGACCCAAATCGTCGGAACCAAACCAAAAATGCGCATTGGGAGACTGTAAATCTTGGGCTACGGTGAGATCAAAACTATGGGGATCGCCATGAAAGAGAAGAGGGCCGATGAGTGCCATGAGGAGGATCAACCCTAGAAAAAGGCTGCCAAACCACGCCCCAGGGGTTCGGAAAAATTGTCTGAGTCTACCGTGTATCATGATCCCCACTCCAACCCCTTCCCAGGGAGGGGTGTTTTGTCTTTTTGAGGGTTCAGGGCTGCGCCGTTTACCCTCGTGTTTGTCGGGAGTCTGAGGGTGAGCACCGTAGGGGCGAAACCCTCAGATATAAAAAAGCCCCTCCTTGGGGAGGGGTTGGGGGTGGGGTATATCATGACGGTCTCCTAATGCGTGGGTCAGCAACCCGATACAGTACATCTGCGATCAAACTCCCAATGACAATCAGCACCGCAGTCATGAGCAAGCCACCCATCATGACAGGGTAATCCCGAGAGAAAACAGCACTGAGCAACAATTGTCCCATGCCGGGCCAAGAAAAAATAAACTCAATCAAATAGGCCCCGCCAACCAAACCGGGGAGCTCGAGACCCAATAGTGTAATCATGGGAAGCAGACTGTTTCGCCAGACGTGATACGCCACGCGTGGTTCGGATAATCCCCGTGCCCTGGCGACCAGTATGAACGGGTTTTGGAAAAGAGCCTGTGCCTCATAGCGGACATAGCGCGAAATGGCGGCCATGCTGGCAAGTGACAAGGCGGTGACTGGCAACACCCCATGCCAAAGCATGCTTTTCCATCGCAGCCATGCATGTTGGTTGTAGAGAATGGGGTCA
>JAGYJO010000006.1 GCA_018402095.1 bacterium | reverse complement strand
ATAAACAGAGGCCGTATTGGCTACAAAATCAGAGGCTTCTACCAACACCGCAAGTAACCATTGAAATGCGTCCTGTGATAGTTTTCCCGATTGATTCCACTGCTGTAGTTGATCTCGTATTGCCTGTATTTTCATCGCATTTTGACGAGAAAAGTACAAACGACCAGCCACACCACCTTCCCCATAAGCATCCACAAAACGGCCCTCTTTCGGTGGCAGTCCATTAAGATAGGACAAGACATCTTCCGCCGAAGACCGTTCCGAACCCAACAGTTTTTCAAAAACAGGTAGCTCAGAATGCATAATAGCCGCAGACACCAAGGCTGCAGAAAAAGCCTGCCAATCGTTGGCCAAAACCGTATAGCCCAACTGCTTCAAAAGACGTGACACAATGCCTGACCCCGTAAATAAATCCACAGCGGTTCCCGTAAGGGGCACTTCGTTTTCACGCAAAACAAGTTCAATACGAGAGATCAAAGACTTCTTTGATCCAATAAAATTCATCGCCATAGTGTAGGGAGTAACTCAAAAAAGAGGAATTTAGGAAACTTGATAATGAGCCTCCTTAATGAACCACCTCATACCAGCAAAAAACAACACCCTTCGCGAAAGGCTCATAATCGCATGCACAGGCCATCAGCATGACATGCCGTCTTGATCTCAGAAACTGTCATCTCTCCAAAATGGAGCAACGATGCCAAAAGTGCCGCATCTGCTACATGTAAAGCATCCACAATGTGAGACATCGTACCGGCTCCTCCAGAGGCGATCACGGGTACCGTCGTCACCTCAGAGATGCGTGACAACAAGGCCACATCATAGCCCGCCTTGGTCCCATCTCTATCCATCGATGTCACCAACAATTCGCCGGCACCGCAAGCAGCCATATAGGCCGCCCATTTCACAGCATCAATACCCGTGGGGTTTCGGCCACCATGCGTATAAATCTGCCACCCACTCTCAGCCGTAACAGCAACCTCTAGAATCGGCGACTCTGGCACAGTTTCTCCTGGAAGAAGTGCCTTTGCATCAATCGCAACCACCACACATTGGGCCCCAAAAAGAGTCGACGCCTTCTGGATCAACCCAGGATCCCTAATAGCCGCTGAATTAACAGATACTTTATCCGCACCCGCGTGCAGCAGCGCCCGCATCGTGTCCGTATCCGAGATTCCACCACCTACTGTAAACGGAATAAAAATAGCTTCGGCTGTACGCGCAACCAAGTCCAACAGGATCTCACGTTTGTCTGAGCTGGCCGTAATATCCAAAAAAACCAATTCATCCGCACCCTGCATGTCATAAGTTTTGGCCAACTCTACAGGATCGCCCGCATCTTTGAGCGAAAGAAAATTCACCCCTTTGACAACACGTCCATTGGTAACATCCAGACAAGGAATAATACGCTTGGTGATCATTGATCCATCCTTATACGTAAAAACATATCTACATGCCCAAATGCAAAACAGTAAATTCTTCACTATCTGCATCAAACAAGCGGGTATATCTAAAACTATCTCGTTTCGGTAAAAGTTGCGGATTCGTCAACAGAATAGCGTTCACACGGGAGAGCGGCCCAGTCAGCGCCTCTTCCAGTTTTTTATCCCCAGCCGACGTGCCATCATAAAAAAAGCTGGTGATCATAATCGGCTTTTGGGCATACTGCTCAGACGCCAACGAAACAGCTTTGCGAAACATAGAACTTAAAGGTTCCGTCTCATTCACACTACCCAGTCCAACCCAATCCACAATATCATCACCTGGGTACGCCAAGACAGGCTTGTTCCACTCTTCTTGGGGGCTGTTTTTGGCCAAGTAACTCCATACCCAAATGACATTTCTAGCGCCTTCCTTGCGAAGAAAAGACACGACATAGCGATACAGGGCTTTATACGATTCTGGATTTTGGGATTGGTTCTGAATAGCCCAAGGATAACGATCCGCATTGAAGTCAGGGGCAAAGGCAATCAGAACCGGCGCCTTAAACGACCGAATAGATTGGGCCCACGCTTGAAGATAATCATCCCATTTTCCTGCTAAAATATCTGCAGGCTGAATCGTCTCAGGAGCATTCCACAACCAGGGCTCCCAACGAATCATAGGAAAAATACCCAAACGCTTAAAAGATTCACACTGTTCCAATGGAAATGGCTGTGAAAAGTCAGCACTCCAAGCCATCACATGGGGCTTCACAGTCAAGGGACTTTTAAAGCGAACAGGGTCAGGATTCTCGGTCGGCTTGGCCTGATACATACCCAAATACATCTGTTTAGAAGAGATGTTTTTCTGAGAGCCACACCCGCTCAAAAAAGCCAAAAACCCAAGCAATAGAACCGCCGATAATAGTCGCATTCGCTTCCTTTTTGTCATGATGAAAATAATGGTGCGCTTGGCGGGATTCGAACCCACGACCTTTGGCTTCGGAGGCCAACACTCTATCCAGCTGAGCTACAAGCGCATTGAGGGAGCTATCATAAACGGGTGACGGAGTAGTGACAAGGGCGGAACCCTTTGGCTTCACCCTACCGGGAGTCAAAGGGTTCCGCCTTTTGACTCCCGACCCCTACTCCACGTCTAAAATCACCAAGGCATCGGTCTCTAGCCGTGACTTCAAGAAAAGCTCCAAACGCTTCCTATCCACTGCCGTTGGTTTCGTCTTCCATTTCACCAACAACGACGTTTCTTTTGACGAAGAAAAATCCTGGGTGTTTTGCACCAACAGATCGCCAAATGAAATAGATTCCACAATAGGAAACAAGATATTCACTTCTTTGGCGGCCGCTTTGACCACACGATCTTTACTTGTAAAGGAACCCAACTGACTTTCAAGTTCGCGGATTTTCTCATCTTGGGTCTTGATCGTGCTCGAGTTCACCAAGTCCGACAGATCCTGTTCGTGTTCACGCTCACGGGCCCCGTCATCAGATGAGGAAGACTGAATCAGCCTCAGCTCCACACCTTCCAGCTCATAGTGGGCAACAAATGTTCCCAGAGTGAGCCACCACTTCTTCAGAAATGGTGCACCCACCATCGTGATTTCAATGACTTTTTGCCATAAGGTACAGATGTTTGTCGCACTCAACACACGGCTCTTTTTGAAATTGGAAGAACTTTTGGCGACATAGGTTTGGCATTTCGTTGAAATTTGGATTCCGCCACAATGTTATACATAAAAAATACTCGGTATGATAAACAAAATAGCAAAATGTCGTAATGTAGAGATTTAACCTTTTCTCAACTTCTCTTCCACATAGTGCTTTCTCGTAAAGCCCTAGATATTTCACAAAAGAAACGTACTGATCCCTATAAAAACAGTGTTAATCCCCATACAAATAGAAGGCCCCGCAAAATAACTAAAGCTTTGGTTTGCAATTCCATACCCCACTGTTACATAAAAGGCGGCATCAAGGCCAGTGGCAATCGCAACACCTGGTATGGCATTGGACATCTTGTCTTTGCGAGATCCCGCAAGAATACCCGTCGCACCACCTACAATCGCAATAATAACGTCATAAATAGTAGGCGTTGTACGTGCCAAAAGTTCGGATTGCACGCATCAGACAATGGCGAGATCAGAAATAAAGCGTCGAGGTCACCAGACTAATGATCGTCATCAACGCCAAATTCTTGAGGATTTTTGGGCAAATCAAAGTCATAGGTCCTGGCACCAGGCCCCGCACCTCAGTAGGACTCATTAATGGCAGAAATTAACATCGCACCAATAATAACACCTTAGAATTAACATTCAGCCCCACAGACGCAATCAAAATAGCGAATACAAGAGGTCAGGCAGCCTTGCCCCAAATTCGACGGAACGTTTAATCGCTTCAATCGTCCCTTCTTGATCTGTGTCTGCACCGATATAAAAATACCTAAGATTATAGTCCGTTATTTTTTGAGCGGCAACACGGACGAAAACGATGTATTGGGATCTTGCATAATGGTATTTCCTTTTTTAGAGAGCTTAAGAAAGTGGCGGCGCTAATCCTTAAAACTATTGCTCGGCTTTGCCGAGCAATAGTTAGAAAAACGGTAACTGCCTAGCCCCTCTGCGGGATCCAAAGGGCGAAGCTCTTTGAGATCCATTGCTTTCTCGCCTTAGGCGAGAAATGCGAGAATTTTGAAAGGGCTGCCGCCCTTTCGATCCCGCATGGGCTAGATAGTTAGAAAAACGAAAAAGACCCAGCCTGTCGATTTGACTTAATTACAAAAAATATTCAGGAACAACGTCTTTGTCCGCCAACAATTGCACCACCTGCGATTTCGCAGATTCCAGATCCATCGCATCGGAAATTTGTACATCAGGTACACGTTGAGAAAAAGGATTCAAGCCACACACGACCACCAAAATCTCAAAAGGATCACTCAATACAGACAAAATTTCCAGCTCCGCATCATCACATTCTTGCATCGAGGTCATAAAAATAAGCCCTGCGTCGGTAAACATGTGTGCCAGCTCACCCAAACGACGAACAAATTCTTCGCGACCCAAAGCACCTGTATAATCAGCGCCCATACCGGATAGAACAGACGCCCTACCCAAATAATACGCCAAACGACCATTGGAAATCAGATGTTGTTCCAACAACTTACCAAGCTCAGGCGCACGGTCACCAACAAAGACAACCGCACGGGCACGCTGGCCCAAAAGCTGTTGGCGTTGCTGAATCTCCACCAAGCCTTTTTCCCAAGAAGCGTCCCGTTGCGCACGGTATTTTTGTACGGCGGATGCTTCTGACGCGACTTGACCAATGACAATTCCACCAGCGGCAATTTCATACCCATCTACGATGACAAAACGACCCGTATCTTCAAAATCAATCGCCAAATCATAGGCCAATGGCTTCAAGGTTTCGAGCACACATTCCGCCACTTCATGACGGCCTATTTCACGACGGTTGTCTTCGGTTTGGAGCTCCGAAGCATCCATTACAGAAACAATTTCTTTCAAATACACGGTCACACGGGTGGATGCCAATTTGAGCTTATAGGCTTTCCCCACCGTCATCGGTGTTCGACCCAACCAGAACAAACTGACCTTGAACGTTGTTCCCGACAATGGCGGCACATCCGTTGCTTTGACCACCAAATCCCCGGGACGAATATAAATCTGTGTTTCCAACGTAAAACCGGTCGCTTCACCGGAGGAAATCGTGGTACGTGGGGCTTGATTAAAGCCTTCTATGCTTTTAACACGGGATCGTTTTTGGGAAGGAAAAAAAACAACTTCCTCCCCTACTTTCAACTGACCAGACATCACCGTACCCGCCACAATACGACGATCATCATTGGCAGCCGTAAACTTGTACACATCCTGTACGGACATCCGGAAAGGAAGCTCTTGCTTGTCTTTGGCTTGCGTAAAATCATCGATGTGATCCAAGACGGACTTACCTGCATACCAGGGCATCTTTTCAGAAGGTGTCACCATATTTTCGCCATCACGCGCTGCAATAGGAATAAAGGCCGCAGGAACCAGTCCAAACTGCCCCAAGAAAGCTTCATATTCTGTTTTAACTTTCAAAAAGGCCGCTTCGTCATAATTCACGAGGTCCATTTTATTGACCACAACAACCACCTGACGAATTCCCAACAAATGCAACATATAGCCATGACGCTTGGAGTTCTCTTGAACCCCTTCATACGCATCAATGAGCAACAAGGCAGCCTCTGCACGAGAGGCCCCTGTGATCATATTTTTGAGAAACTCAATATGCCCTGGCGCATCAATAATGATGTAACGACGTTTCGCTGTGTTAAAAAAACAACGGGCAGAATCAATCGTAATACCCTGCGACTGCTCATCTTTGAGCGCATCGAGCAAGAAAGCATATTCAAAGGGCTTCGCGTTTCGTTCACACATCAGCCTAACAGATTCCAATTTGCCATCTGGCAAGGAGTTCGTGTCCGCCAACAAACGGCCAATCAGTGTACTTTTGCCATGATCCACGTGACCTACGATCACGATATTCATTTGTTCCATTACATGTATCCCTCACGACGCAATGACTCAAGGCCACCACCATCTTCTTTGTCCTGTGCCCGACCCGAACGTTCTGCAATATTGGAAAATTTACCAGACTTCAATTCTTGGACAATTTCTTGCACTGTTGTGGACGTCGACTCCACTGGCGTTGTGCACGGATAACAGCCCAAAGAGCGATACCGTTTTCCCTCACCTTGGTCAAAATACAATGAAATAATAGGAATATTTTCACGGGCAATGTATTCCCAAATATTCAGTTCAGTCCAATCCAGAAGCGGGTGAATCCGAACATGCGTCCCTGGGGCAAAATCTGTCTTGAACTGATTCCAAAACTCTGGAGGCTGATCGCCGACATCCCAGTCACTTTGTTTGTCACGTGGTGAAAAATAACGTTCCTTGGAACGGCTACCTTCTTCATCTGCACGGGCACCCACAATAACGCCGGTATAAGGCTCAGTATTCGTATCATATTCCAGCTGACGGGTTTGGTGGTTCATCCGTTTCCGTGGCCATTCTCCAGAAAGTGTGTGCTTCAAGGCATTGGCTTTCAAGGCTTTGCAACACGCAATACGGTCAATTTTGCCATCTGGAAAAGTCTCTTTGGCTTTAAGGGCCGCTTCATTTTGGCCTACCACCAAATTGAGGTTCCACTCCAAGGCAAATTTATCCCGATAAGTAATCATTTCAGGTACTTTGTAAGACGTATCAATGTGAACCAACGGAAACGGTACATGGCCAAAAAAGGCCTTACGCGCCAACCACAGCAAGACTGTGCTGTCTTTGCCAATCGACCACAACATGCAAAGCTGTTTGAAGTCTTTGTAGGCTTCCCGAAAATGTACATACTCTGCGCTTCTAATTTATCTAAATGATCCATTATTGTTCCTTCTGTAAAAATGTTTTGAGTTCTGTAATGAAAGATTGAAAAGAGTCGTCTTGAATCGTATCAAAGTCCATCGCGTGAATGAGGATGTCGGCTGCGCGGTCCAGGCCTGTTTTTGTTGTATGCCCGGGTATCTACAATCGACGCCTTAAAAATCTTGTAATAACGAGTGTGTTTCTGATGCTTTTGGGGCATCACCTTTTCCAAACACCCGTTTGAATGCCGCAGAGTCCAAAAGAAGCCATTTTTCTATGTATGGATCAGGCGTACATAAAACCAATCGGTTTTTCTTGCTTATGTACAAGGTCAGATAGCTGATTTCTTCTTTTTAACGACACCTTCTGTATCTGAATCTTTGGCTAAAATTAAGATATCTGCCTCGGATTGTCTAATCAGGCTTCTTAAAATCTGATTTCTTCTGATTGATAGTAACGCATTTGTTTCCAAGTAGGATGAATTTTATTAATGCAAATTACTGACAACAGCCCTCTATGACCTTCATCTTCACCAAACAAATCTACGGTCTTTGTACTAGCCATTTAGGACCTGAAGCCATTAAATCCGATATCAAAATATCATCATTCAAACAGGATAATACAGACAAATCGGTGACAGGACGCACACGTGTTTTGCCATTTTCTTTTTGACAAACATAGATAGATTCTAAGGGGGATATGATCCAACAAATAAGGCGAATGTGTCGTGACAATTAACTGTTGATTATCCGTTGCTTGTGTTTCCAGAAGCTGTGCCAAAAGACCCATTTTACTTGGCCGTAGACCATTTTCAGGTTCATCAATTCCTATTACACCTCTAGGGTTGTTGGTATCACTCATAGCCAACAGCCCTATCAGGTTTTAGTGTGCCATCTGAGATCAGATGAACGGAAATACGGTTTCCACCTTCAATTACAAACAATTCAAGCTCATTATGTGCTGATTCAAAACAACATCCACAGCGGTTATCTCAGGAATATACAGATGCAATGCTTTTGGAAGGTCTCCCATTGAAAGGACTTAATTTTTAAGGTATACAAAAAGACGCCAGATTTTCACCTTTGGGCCCAAAGGTTCGCATTTGAACGAAATTCTTCGTTGATAGAACGTGTCATCTTGAGGGTCTAAAGCAAAAACCCGCCAGCTTTTAATTTCCTGTGCCACAGCCGCCAACGGCAAGGCCCTATCTTCTAACGAAGAACCTTGCACATGCGACACCGACTTAAATTCGCTCAGTAAAGTCGAGCCTTCATACCCTAGGTCCCCTTTGAGGCACAGCGGGAAAAGACACGTTTCTTGATTCTCAGACATGTCATAAATCGCCTCGTTCAAGACAGAAGGGAAACGCTCTGGTGCATAGCCAAGGACGAGCTCATAGCGAACTTGTTTATAGGATACATCAGATGTTCCAGAAGCAAATGAAACAGACAAATCAACCGTAATTTCTATTTTTGCATTTTCTGGAACATGGCCACCGTCTCCCAAAGAAAAACAAGAGAGCAGACTTCCCCGAAATGGCGCATCAAATATATCTGCAATATGTTCCGCGGTTACAGACCTTGCCAACAACTGAATCACATCCAAGACATTGGACTTCCCCGATGTATTGGCACCAAAAAGCACAGTCAACGGTGAGAAAGTGACATCCAGATCGTATAACGATTTAAAGCCTTTGACCCGTAACCGTTTGATCATGGCGTCACACCTTTGACATGCAACCCACACTCTTTGCCGTCTGGCTTTTCCCACCACCAGCGGCCAGCGCGTTGGTCTTCGCCAGGCTTCACAGCCCGTGTGCATGGTGCACATCCGATGCTAGGAAATCCTTTTTTGTGAAGATAGTTCACAGGAATATCATGCTCTCGAATATAGGCCCAGACATCCTCGGCCGTCCAATTCGCCAAAGGATTCAATTTGAGGCAGTGGTGGGCAGTATCCCACTCAATTTCATCTAGTGCCGTACGGGTCATGGACTGTTCACGACGTTGCCCCGTGACCCAGGCCTGAACACCTTTGAGGGCGCGACCCAAAGGCTCTACTTTGCGAATACGACAACAGTCTTTGCGATTGTCGACACTCTCGTAAAACGAGTTGGGTCCTTTGGTCCGCAACAAGGCTTCTACAGCTTCGGTATCTGGAAAATAGACCTCGTAGGTCATTTTATATCTGGCCATGGTCATGGCCATCACATCATAGGTTTCTTGGTGCAAGCGGCCTGTATCCAAAATAAAAATGCGCGCTTTCGGATTGATCGCCAAAAGCATGTGGGTCAAAACTTGATCCTCTGGACCCAAACTTGAAGCCAACACAAAGTCATCGCCACACATGTCTTGAAATGATGACAACAATAATTCAGGTGATTTACCCAAATGCTCGAGTTGGAGTTCTCGGAGGTCTTCTTGAGAAAGAGACATTAATACAGCTCCTTTTTATCGCTATTTTTCCATTTAGCAAAGAGGTCTACGGCGGCTTGGGTGTGGATTTTTAGCAAGAAAGGCCCACCCCCTACCCCCTCACCGGAGGGGGTAATTATTGTTTTTTCAAAGGGCTCACGCCCTTTGGATCCCAAAATGTCATAAAGTTTGGCATCGTCGAAACCGACGGCGGCGGCGTCATGTCGGGTGGCGGCATAAACAATGCCATCCACACGTGACCAAAAAGCAGCCGAAAAACACATCGGACATGGCTCACATGTCGTCACCAACACACAGTCAGAGAGAACATGTGTTCCAAGTGTCTTCGCCGCATCTCGCAACGCTGTCACTTCGGCATGTGCTGTGGGGTCATGCGAGGACAAAACCCGGTTATGCCCACGCCCCACGATGGTTTCACCTTGAAGCACAACAGCCCCAAACGGTCCGCCATGGCCTGCCTCCATACCCGCCTGCGCTTCTGAAATGGCTATCGCCATTGCAGAGAAATAGTTTTTCTGGGAACTATCGTCCCCAGACCCTCGTGGGGATTGCTGTTTTCATGGGGCTCGAGGTTCCGCCCCTGACAGGGGCCCGGAACCTTCGAAAAACAAATCATTCCCCTCCCTGGGAGGGCGGGGGAGGGTTCGTCATGCCTTCTTGATCAACACAGACCAATGCGTGCCAAGCATTGATCTGCATAACACCTGGTGGCCTTCTAACTTCACAGGAAATTCGGTACATTCTGAATCGGCTCACCATCATCAGCAAAATACGCAATTCTTGACCCCGATTGCAGCGTATCAATACAACTTCGTTTTCTGAGTTCATTGGACCCTTACGCCACGGTAATCTTTTTCCAAAACAGCTTCAACGGCAGGTGTTTCTTGCAACCGGCAGAAACGCAAAGAGTCATCCATATTTCTTAAAGGGTCGTCACTTCTTCAGCCATCGCCAAAATAGCGTCACGGTGTATCAATTCACCAGTCAAACCCAACGGCCAAAACCAACAAATCCACGCTTAGCTACGGCTAACCAACTCGGTTTCTACAAAATGCGCTTCGCCAAAAAGCTCAAAGAAACTTGCTGCTCATTTTTGGCATCCAAACCACGTGTGATCAACAACGTCGAGACGCAGCAAACGTAATTTTGTACAACGCATCTGCAATCGCATCCGCCGTTTCTGCTTTCTGAGAAGGCTTTTGTTGACCTTGATAGACTTCTCATCGACTTCGGTCATATCGAACATCCCCGGCCAGAACACTCCGGCCGTACCCAACTCGTCAAAGACAAACGACGTTTCGCACCAAATCTTGGTAATGACGCATCATCCATAGCATCAGGAACTTCTTTGTATGTCTCACACAAAAGAAACAATGAGTCTCATACACCATTATCAAATAATCTCTAAACGACCCAAACTGAGATTTGACAGATATATTTATTGAAATCAGACATATGAAGTTCGGAATGAACTTCGCAGGAATTTCACTCACTTTTTGTGCATACTCGGTTTGACCAGACGCCCCTACTTTGGCACCCGCCAAAACATTGTACGCCGGATACATATCCCCATTTTTGCGGCCGACTTTCCCAAAAAAGCCAATATCCGCAATATGGTGCATCCCGCAGGTATTGGGGCAACCAGACATATTCACACGCAAGTCACTAACCGCATCCAGGTTCAACTCGGTCTTCGTCAACGTATCACGAATCGCATCATTCAAGCCACGTGGCAAACAAATCCCAAGCTTACATGTCGAAGCGCCCGTGCAATTGATCATATTGCTCAAGAAAGCAGGAACTTCAGACAACGTTTCTTTCATCGTGCCAATCAGGTTGTATAGATTACCCAAGTACTGTTCAGGAATATTTCGCAAACGAATGTTTTGTGCACGCTCACAACGCATGGTGTTGTCACCAAAGTTTTCCAAAAAGTCACACAATTTATCCGCATCTGAACGAACCAAATCACCCAAACGTAACGGCAAAAGAATAGAAAACAGACCCGCTTGTTTTTGGGGATACACATACCGTGATTTCCAAGCATCAAAGCGTGGGTCGGTCACCGTTTCCACCTTCAACGTGGTCGCTTTGGCTTCATTTGGCATATCCGGCAACACCAAGTTCAACGACGCATCATCTTTAATCAGGTCATACTCTTCACGAAACAGGCGAACAAACTCTTCTTGCTCCAGTTTTTTCCACAAAAATTTAATTCTGTTGGCATATCGGTTACGACGGTTACCATTTTTATCAAACATGGTCTTCAAGGCACGGGCCACATGGTAAACCTGGGTATCTGGGATAAACGGCAATAAGGCATGCCCAATCATCGGCTTCGCACCCATACCACCGGCACAATAGACCTCAAAACCTTTGACCCCGTTCTGAACTGTGGCCACATAGCCCAAACATGTTGACTGGGTATAGGAAGTGTCTTTACGGCTATTTGAGAATGCAATTTTAAATTTACGTGGTAGGTTCCAAGAATCGTCTTCCCAGATCAAACGGGTGGTCAATGCAACCGCATACGGATCCACATCAAAGGCTTCATCCAAAGCAATCCCAGAATCAACCGATGTCAAAATATTCCGAATAGTGTTGCCACCCCCACCACGCGTGCTCAATCCAACACTGTGTAATCCACGGATAACGGTCATCACATCGTCGATCAAAACATCATGAATTTGGACTTCCTGACGGGTGGTGAAATGCACATCACCGTTACCATAAACGTCGCCTAGTTCCGCAACTTTGCGCAACTGCTCTGGGGTAATGCCACCCGCAGCACAACGAATACGTACCATATAGGTATGCTCTTGGCGTTGTTCATAAATGCCGTGAGCCACACGAATCGCTTTGAATTTGGTAGGATCAATTTCACCATTTACAAAACCAGCAATATCAACTTCGAATTGGTCTTGTTCTTTAACCAGACCAGGAGGTAAATCATAAAAACGCATGTGGGAACTCCTTGATTTATTTAAAACAGGGCGAAAAATGTTTCGACCCTACGATACGACGATATCTACTCGGGCAATTTCAACAACATCCTCTTGCTTACGCACCGTGTAGGCTTTTACCTCTGGGGTCTCAGCTGCGAGGGATACAATCACATAAATCATATTGGGATCATTAAACAAACGAACATCTTCCGCAGACAAACGCGCAGGCGTTTCTGGATGCGAATGATACACAACGACCAAACTTTGACTTAGCGTTCTGACCTGCTTGATCGCCGCAAACTGTTCTTTGGGATCAAATGTAAAATGCTCAGGGCTTTTGTCGATATTGGTCATTGGAATAAACGTTTTCACTTCACAGCGAAAATCTTTATGCGGAGACTCTGAAAGCGCGTCACCCGCCAAATACCCACATGCCTCCAGCGGCATATTGGCCTTCGCATGTGCGACCATCTCATCATAAACAGAAGACGTAATCTCTAGTATACCCATTAGTGTTTCTTCAAATCACAAACGGGTTGTTCGTAATCAATCAAACTGGTCACTGTTGGGTTTTCACCACAAACACCACACTTCGGATTACGTTTGAATTTCGCATTGCGAAAAGCCATGGTCTTTGCGTTAAAAATCAACATACGGTCCGTCAACAAGTCACCAATACCCGTAATGTACTTCAATACTTCGGTCGCCTGAATCGTACCCAGCATCCCGGCAATCGCGCCCAAAACACCGGCCTGACTGCAAGTCGGAACCGCGTTCTTTGGTGGCGGACTGTGAAACACACAACGGTAACAAGCCGTTTCTCCAGGAATAATGGTCATCGATTGACCATCAAAACGAAGAATACCGCCGTGGGAATACGGTTTTCCCGCCATCACACAGGCATCATTGATCAAGAACTTGGCAGAAAAATTGTCCGTACCATCCAACACAAAGTCGTAATCTTTGATGATATCCAAAATATTTCCAGAGTGAACCACATCTTCGTAGGTAACCACCTTCACATCGGGGTTGAGTTGGTTAATTTTGTCTTTCGCAGACTGGACCTTTGGCTTGCCCACATCGGGCGTGAAGTGAATGACTTGACGTTGCAAATTCGACAAATCCACACGGTCCCCGTCGATAATCCCCAAGGTTCCTACCCCAGCCGCAGCCAAGTACAAGGCCGCAGGCGCACCCAAACCACCCGCACCAATAATAAGCACTTTGGCATTGAGTATTTTTTGTTGGCCAGCGCCACCCACATCTTGCAAAAGAATATGTCGGCTATAGCGTTCTATTTGTTCGTCATTAAGCATTGTTTTCTCCTAAAAATGCATGCTGCAAGGCTTGGTCAAAATCAGCAATCAAATCTTTAATCGACTCCAGTCCCACAGAAACACGTACCGTATCCGCATAAACACCAGCAGCATTCTGCTCAGCCTCTGGAAAATCCCGATAAATCGTCGATGCCGGATGAATCGCCAAGGTCCGCGCATCTCCCAAATTCGCCGCAATCGTCACCAACGTCAACGCATTCAAAAACGCATAAGCCTTGTCTTTACTGCCTAATCGAATCGTTACCAGCGCACCACCTGATCCACCAAACTGAGTTTTAACGAGGTCTTCAAACCCACTACCCGGCAACGCAGGATAAGACACATGCGCTACAGAAACATGTCCCGCCAAATGGGTTGCCAATGCCGTTGCATTTTGGACATGGCGTTCCATACGTACAGCCAAAGCCTCTAGCCCCATCAAAAATAAATAGGCATTAAAGGGAGACAAACAGGCCCCGGTATTCACGGTGACGTATTTTCTCATCACGGTTAAAAAAGCCATTTTCCCAGCTTTACGTGACCACTCTGCAATACGCTTTGAACGGCACTGCTTCCAATCAAAGGTACCCAAATCCACCACGATACCACCGATAGCATTGCCATTTCCGGTAAGAAATTTACCCATACAGTTCACACCGATATGGGCACCCAATTCACGAATTTGGCAAAGGTATGGCGTGGTCATCGTATTGTCCACGATCAAGGGAACATGCGCGGCATTCGCGATAGCGGCCAACCCACGAACATCGACAACATCTAGCTTAGGATTTCCAATGATTTCTACCAAGATACCACGGGTCTCCGGTCGAATAGCTGCTGAGAACGCAGACAAATCCGTCGCTTCTACCCAATCCACACCGATACCCATTTCGGACAAAACCTCGTCCAAAAGATGAATCGTGCCACCAAACAAACTACGAGACGCAACAATACGATCGCCTGAACTCGCCAATGTTTGAATAACAGCCGTCAAGGCCGCCATCCCTGAGGCAACAGCAACAGCGCCCAAACCACCTTCCAAGTCAGCAAAGCGCAGCTCTAATGCACTAACCGTAGGATTCGAAATACGGGAATAAACGTGGCCAAACTTACGACCTTGAAACACATCAGCAAGCTCTTCTGCCGATTCAAACCCAAACGCGGCCGTTTGGTAGATAGGGACACTGGTAGCGCCCGTTTTGGCATCACGGTTAAATCCACTATGAATCGCTCGGGTTTCAAATGACCAATCAGACATAGATTAGCCCCTTCCTCCCCCCATGAAATACAAAAACTCAACCGTATCGCCTTCTTTAACCACCGTGGTTCCAAATGCGTCGCGGTCCAAAATATCACCATTCACTTCAACAGAAACCATTTCAGGCATATCGACTTTTTTGGCAGTCAAAAGTTCACTCACTGTGAGTGTTGCTTCAGCAAAAGATTCAGATTGTCCATTAATTGTAATATTCATAATTTCTCCTAAGATTTAAACAACGTTGTACTCAAGTACCGTTCACCCACATCACATAAAACCGTCACAATCATCTTGCCTGCATTTTCAGGACGCTGTGCCACACGAATAGCCGCAACCACGTTAGCCCCAGCAGAAATACCCACAAGCAAGCCTTCCTCTTTGGCCAAACGACGACTCATTTCCATCGCCTCTTCGTTACCCACCTGAAGGACTTCATCCAAAATATCTTTGTTTAAATTGTCGGGAATAAAACCAGCGCCAATCCCTTGGATCATATGCGGCCCAGGCTCACCACCTGAAATAACCGGGGAGTCCTTGGGTTCGACAGCAATCACCTGAGCACCTGGTTTGCGCGCTTTGAGCACGTCGCCAACACCAGAAATCGTACCACCGGTACCCACGCCAGCGACCAGAATATCAATCTGGCCATCGGTGTCACGCCAAATTTCTTCAGCTGTCGTATCTCTATGGGCATTTGGGTTTGCCTGATTTTGAAATTGTTGTGGAATGAATGCTTTTTGCCGCCTTTCATCACAGAAGCGCGCTCAATAGCCCCACGCATACCCAAATGAGCCGGAAAATACCCCACTTCTGCACCCAATGCCTTCAAGAGGGCACGACGCTCCAGACCATGGATTCGGCATCGTCAAAACCAGATTGTTCCTTGACCCCGCACAGACATAGGCCAAGGTAATACCCGTGTTACTGGTTGGTTCAATAATGAGGGTATCTTTGTCGATCAGACCCGCTTCCTAAGGTCGTAATCATAGCCAAGCTCTGACGATCCTTGACTGACCCATGGTAGTGACTCATTATTTCTTGCAACAACAGTAGCTAGGGGCAGCCCTCAGTCACTTATTCAAACGCACCATATGTATTTCCTAGTGAGAGATCCAGTACAGAACGCTAAGTACTTTCATATACAAACCTCTCTTTTCTATATACTATAGCTCAACTGATATCCATCCGCCGTTTCTGACGAGTTCAGAAAGACGGGTTCCCAAATACTTTTCTCACTGACATCTACGTCACGCTTCTAAAATAATATCAAAAACCACAGAGTTGGGGAAGTCAAAGGTGGAATGAGCTGTCTTCAGCGAAGAGTATGTGTGCAATCATAGACGCACTTTCATGTTGCTGCAATAGTGACCTGCTCTCTGAATGCCAGTTGGTGCCTTCATGCCAGCCCACATGCCTTTCATCTTCATGCAAACAGTCAGAGGAGAATGTGGTGGAGGACTAGAGAATTCTGTGCTTGCTCAGCTTCGCATGAAGGACCTGATTCCAGCAAGTTTAACTGTGCTCCATAAGGCAGTCCAGAGCATCCTTTGTCTGGGAAAGATAACATAATACAGCTCCTGTGTTGTTTGTAGTATCAAATGCATTATGAAGAAAAAATGCCAGAAATTAAAACTTAAAAGTGATTAGAAATTGAAGATAAACCAAAACAAAGTTCTTCTGTAATCAGAGCTGGGACCAGCAAAAATTTTCAGAGAAAGGAAAAGTGAGAGAATGCTCCTTGTGTGTTAGAAATATGTTAGTGCAGCAAGTTCTCGAGAGAAATGTAAGTGATAATGCTGTGGCAGCTACTGATTCAACGCCCAGTGTCAGCTTCCTTCAAGACAAACAGGCGATAAACGCCCCTGAGATCCTGGTCGAGGAATCAGCAGCAGCTCTGAGAAAAGAAAGATGAAATCACTTTAAATTGGGGACCATGGATCAAAAAAAATGCCCTTTCGAGTGAAAGGTAAGATAATGTGCTCCCCGCGTGAGATCCTGGCCTTGACGGAATTGAAAAAGTAAGCTCCTCGAGTAAAAAGCCAAAGCGACAACGCACCCTAAAGAACCCTGTGGCCGGATAATCTTTAGCGGCAGTCGCTTTGTTTCAAGCTGCTCGCTTCTTGTGTTGCGCTTGTATAAAGGCATAGTCCAGCAATATGTCTTATCATTTATATATAAATATAACGTTTTAAAACCAATTTTTGACGTTATTTGCAAAAGTGGTGCCGAGAGGCGGAATCGAACCACCGTCAATGAGGATTTTCAGTCCTCTGCTCTACCGACTGAGCTATCTCAGCATATTGGGATCTGATAACCAAAACGCCGGGTCATTCTAGCTGACTTGCAGATTCAAAAAGCAAGATGCTTATTTGAGCTCTCACAGCCGGCATATCGTGCCGGCTGTGAGAGTCCATTACAAGAACGATCACAAACGAAAAACGTCATCTTCCACACCTTGATTCACCTTCACATTGCGATACGACAAACTCACACCCATCGTCTCACGGCGGTTTCCCATCATCATGAACATCTCTGTCTCAGATGCTGTCAACATAGGAATCCCCGAAACATCCTCATAGGTCTGTGTCATCACCATTTCTGAGCCGCCAGGTAAATGCATCGACATCTTCACCGGCACAAAACGACGGGCGTCAACATGCAGTTGCATACGAATGGATGACAACATCCCTTCCAAAACAATCTCTGTCTCATTTTCAGAGACCACTTGAAATGAGACCTGCTGCAAAGCCTCATCAGGTGTCATTTTTGGCAACCCCATCAGACCTGACTTCTGAGTCAAATCCATCGTGGTCAAGTCGCCTGTAACCTCGTCTTTTTCTGTCGCCAACGTGGGTGTTTGAACCCGTATTCGACGAATAGGACGTTGGATGTCTTTACGCGTATAGTCACCCTTCACCGTAACACGACCCATTTCCACGGATCCTTGCCCAAATCCGGTCGTTCGCTGGACGTACACAGCCGACCAATCTTTTATTTCCGCACGTTGTGTGGTTATTTTTTGAATAACCTCATCGGCGGTCATAGCCTGCAACAATGAACTCAGCAGAACAAAACATACGATACCAACAATGTATTTCATAAGGGCTCCTTTTTAAATCAATTTATTTTATTTTTGGGTTTGGATACATCCTGTTTTTCAAAAAATGGATAAACGCATTTTTCAAACCGGTGATACACCATGTTTTTCAAACCGGCGATAAACGCGTTTTTCGAACTTGGGCGACCACACAGGATCGCCCCTACCATGGGGGGTGCCAATTTTTTGGGTTATTTGCGATGTATTGGCGGATACGGGTTAATGCCACATCATCACGGATGATGTGTTCGTAATAATTTCGTTGCCATAATTTCCCGGGAAATGGGGACCAATGGTGGGTATGGACGCCACGAATATACGCATTCGTCGTCATCGTTTTAAACCACGCAACAATTACCCGTAGGGGCGACCCTACGTGGTCGCCCCTATAATTACCGCCGTGGTCGCCCCCATAATTACCGCCGTGAATGCCACCATAATTGCCGCCGTGGTCGCCACCATGATTACCACCGCGGTCGCCCCCGATTTCATCGCATGGTCCAAAAAATTCTTCATCGTCATTTCGCGAATATAGGTTATTGGCATTGTTGTCATATTCCAACTCACGTTCATCACATGATTTCAAAACGCATTCATCACATGATTTCAAAACGCATTCATCACATGATTTCAAAACGCATTCATCACATGATTTGGAACCATGCGAATAGGGCGA
>JAGYJO010000059.1 GCA_018402095.1 bacterium | reverse complement strand
AGGGACCTTTGATACGATGAATTTGTCCTCCTTGCCCAGTGGATATTTTTGGGACAGTAGTGTCCTTTATAGCAATGGGACACTTAGTATTGTTGGCACGGCAAAAGGCCTCGTCGATAGACCCCTTAATTATCCAAACCCTTTCAAATGGTCTCAGGGCACATACATCGGCTATACCCTCAAAGGTGCGCAAGATACCGAGCTCAGGGTTTACTCTATTAGAGGTCAGGAAATCTATAAAAAGACCTTTCTTGCAAATGCTGAGCAAGGTGCTTTGGCGGGATACAACAAAATACAGATTTCCGCGATGACCACGTCTGAGCCATGGTCCGCAGGGGTGTACCCCTATCTCATTTTGCAAAATGGCGATGTTATCGGTCGCGGACGTATGGTCGTCATCCCTTAGGAAAAGGCGGAATATCTCATGTTAACTAAATTGGCTACATTACTCTGGATCTCCATACTCTCGCTTTGTGTGACCCAAACAGCACAGGCAACCGTGTTCAGAGATGTTTTGGAATATGGTAATAATGCCAGTATGATCGGTATCGGTAAAATTGAAGGCTTCACGCCTCACGCCGGGGTACTCTTTGAAAATGCAGCCGCACTCACGCATGCCCAATCAGGGCTTTCTGTATTTTACATCAATGCCATGGATGACCGTGTGACAGCCATGACAGGCGCTATTAGTCATCATATCTTACCCAATGTAAGTGTTGGGTTTGGTGTGGCAAGGGAATCGTCAGGGAGTCTTGACCTTACTGGCGAAGAAGACGGTAGAGCTGTCTCTCTAGAAACCTTTGAATATACAAACAGTGCCTATGTTGCAGGTCTCGGCGTAGACGTCTCGAAAATACTTAGTCTTGGTGTTATTTATACCCTCTATGATAAACAGATCTACACTGTTCGAGGGCAAGGGAGTGATCTGGGTTTCAGTGCCCATTTTGATTTTAAAGACACAGATTTGTTACTCAATGCCAAAAATATTGGTGGCCAACCCATTCATTACAGCGAGGGTGACGACGAAACTCTGTTCACAGAATATGGGGCGACACTGGGTCATAGCTTCGCCATTTTAGACGCGTTGTCAGCCACACTCATGGGTCAGATCAAACTTTCGGCAGGGCTACCCGTCCTCAAAAATGCAGGGATTCGTATCTATCCATTTGAGAAAACACTAACGATTGGACTGGGTTATCAGGAAAGTCGAGGATTGGGTTCCCAAATTTATGGTGGACTGACTTTTGGCATCGACCTTTTGCTCTCTGGGATGACGGTCTCCTACGCCTACCAAGCTACCCAGTATGTTGCCCAAGACCAAGCGCATCATTTCTCGATTTTCTTTGGGTTTTAGTCCGTACTAATTATGAGGTTCCGTTGAAGTTTAGGTGGGGAATCGAAGGAATGGTTCTGAATTCTTGAGAGACCCATTTTTCGATAAATCTGAAAATGGGTCTCAAATGAACTTATCTCGTCGCTGTTAGCTCAGCGTCCTGCGTCTCATAGCTCGCAATTGGTTCGCATGTGCAAATCAGATTGCGGTCACCATACGCACCATCTACGCGGGCGGTTGCGGGCCAGAATTTGTCGCCGCGACCTGGCAGGGCAGCCTCTTCTCTGGAGTAGGGGTGTGTCCATTCTGAAGATACCACTTCCCGCATCGGATGGGGCGCTTGTTTGAGTAGGTTGTCTATAGGATCTGCTTGTCCTGATTCGATATCGGCGATTTCATAACGAATTTGAATCAAGGCATCACAGAAGCGATCGATTTCAGACAATGATTCACTCTCGGTGGGCTCTATCATCATCGTTCCTGGAACAGGAAACGAAATAGTGGGTGCATGAAAACCGTAGTCCATTAACCGCTTGGCAATGTCTTCGACTTCGATTTTGCATGTTTTTTTGAAGGCCTGTACATTCACGATGACTTCGTGTGCGACACGGTTTTGTTCGCCAACATAGAGAATCTCATAGTGGGGCGCCAGTCTGTCTTTGATGTAATTGGCGGATAAAATCGCTGTCTTGGTGGACGCTGTTAGGCCTTTGCCACCCAACATGCGGATGTACATATAGGAAATGAGCAGAATACTCGCACTACCCCATGGGGCTGCAGAGACAGGGTTTATAGCGTGCTCGCCACCTGTTTTGACCAAAGGGTGTCCTGGCAGGAAAGGCGCCAAGTGTTTGGCCACACAAATAGGTCCCATGCCAGGTCCGCCGCCACCATGTGGAATGCTAAAGGTTTTGTGTAGATTGAGGTGGCAGACATCGGCACCAATGCGTCCAGGACTGGTAAGCCCTACCTGTGCGTTCATGTTTGCACCGTCCATGTAGACTTGTCCGCCAGCGTCATGAACCATGCTGCAGATTTTGCGGATTTGGGTTTCAAATACGCCATGGGTGGAAGGGTATGTGACCATTAAGCAAGCCAGGGTTTCTTTGTTGGCTGCGATCTTTTTTTCGAGATCTGCGAGGTCGATATTGCCGTTTTCGTCGCATTTGACCAAGACAATAGAGAGACCGGCCAAGGCCGCACTTGCTGGGTTTGTCCCATGCGCTGAGGCGGGGATGAGGACGATATTGCGGTGGCCTTGCCCAATGCTATTGAGGTAGGCGCCAATGACCATGAGCCCTGCGTATTCGCCTTGCGCACCAGAATTGGGTTGCAAGGAGGTGTCGTGCAGCTCCGTGATATCGGCCAATGCATGGCGAAGGTAGGTGAATACCTCATGGTAACCGGCGGCTTGCTCACTGGGAACAAAGGGGTGTAAACCTGCAAATCCTGGCAAGCTAACGGGCATCATACTTGCGGCTGAATTGAGCTTCATCGTGCAAGATCCCAATGCGATCATGGAATGAACCAATGATAAATCTTTGGCTTCCAAGTGCTTCAGATAGCGCATCATGTCTGTTTCGGAGTGGTAACTATTGAATGTCGGATGCGTCAAAAAGGGTGTTTTCCTTTGTGCAAAATCTGGAATGGCTGAGGGTACAGCGGATGCAATTTGACTTGGATCTGGCGCCAAGAAAACACGTCCAGCGGCTTCTGCACATGCTGAGAGCAACTGGCTAAGGTCTGTGTTGCTTGTTGCTTCATTGAGTGAAATAAGTGCTTCTTTTTCGTTCAAAATATGAATATTGATATGGTGCTTCTGACAGGTTTTTTGCAGTGTTTCAGCCGGTATTTGCAATCCAATATGTAAGGTGTCAAAAAAATGTGGATTCAAAATAGCATAACCAAGTTGTACCAAATAATGGGCTGCAACGGCTGTTTTTTTGTGCACCGTTTCTGCGATTTCTTTGAGCCCTTCAGGTCCGTGGTAGGTGGCGTAAAAGGTGGCCATCATCGCGAGCAAGGCTTGTGCGGTGCAGATATTGGATGTCGCCTTGTCCCTACGGATATGTTGTTCGCGGGTTTGTAGGGCCATGCGGTAAGCATCGTTGCCCAGGCGGTCTTTTGATAGGCCGATGATACGGCCAGGCATCAGACGTTTAAACTCATCACGTGTCGCGAAAAAGGCAGCATGGGGTCCGCCAAATCCCATAGGTACCCCGAAGCGTTGGGACGATCCCAAGACAACATCCACGCCGCTTTTGCCTGGATTTTTGATCAGAGTGAGCGCGAGTAGGTCTGTAGCGACTGCTGTGCGTACGCCATGTTTTTGTGCTGTTGCGGTCAGTGTGGGTAGGTTTTGGATGACGCCAGACATGCTGGGGTATTGTAGAAAACAGCCAAAGATAGTGGGTTGTGACAAGGTTTCGTCTGAAATGGGTGCAACGAGAAGGTCTATTTCCAATGCTTTTGCACGTAATTTTAAGACAGACAGTGTTTGTGGAAATATATCTGGATCTACCAAAAATGTTTGGCGAGCAGACTCTTCTCTTGAGCGTGCTCTATAGAGGAGTAGCATCGCTTCTGCCGCGGCGGTGGACTCATCCAAGAGAGAGGCGTTGGCAATGTCCATGCCTGTCAGGTCGCAAATCATGGTTTGAAATGTGAGCAATGTTTCGAGGCGACCTTGGGCTATTTCAGCTTGGTAGGGCGTGTATGCGGTATACCAAGCGGGGTTTTCGAAAACATTTCGGAGAATCACTGGAGGGGTAATACAGTCGTGGTAACCCAGACCAATATAAGATTTGAAATTTTGGTTTTTTTGCGAGAGAGCCTGTGCATGTGTAAGTGCTTCTGTTTCTGTCATGGCGTTCCCGACATGTAGGGGGGTGTCTCGGCGAATGTCTTCTGGAATGGTCTCTTTAATGAGTGTGTCCAGATCCGGTGCTTTGACAGTCTGAAGGAGTTCTGGGAGCTCGGTTTCACGAATGCCGATATGGCGTTTGGTAAAGCTAGAATAGGTCATGAGTTACTCCTTAAAACGTAGTAGCCATATTGTACGTTAAGGCGCTTTTTTTGGGAACCAGAGGCTTGGCAAAAAGGCCAAGGGGGTAGAAAGAAAAAATCCCCAATGTGTGCACATTGGGGATTTTTGAGGGGGTGGACCGAGGCGTTTTAGTTGAGCTAAGGGGGGAAACTCTGACTAGCGTATCTCAGTCCGAAGCGGTTGAGCATTGGGGACAATGCTCGGTCCCTATTATCATACTTTTTTCAGAAAAAATGCAAGTCCTTTTTTGACATTATTGTTTTTGTTTTTGTGTTTTTAGTATGCCTGAGAGATGTAACAAAATTGTGTTTTTGAATACAAAAAAGCCTGCTATCGTTTCTATGTCTGTGCTGGCTGACTCGGATTTTCTACCAGAAAATCATGAACACGCTTATCCAAATCCGGTAACCGTATCCGAATTTTTTTGCCGGATAAATCCCTAAAGTTGTAAGCTGCGGCCCAGAGTGCAATGCCTGTGTTTGGATGGGATTTGCCACCATAAAACGTATCCCCCAAAACAGGGGCCAAATAGTGTCGTGCATGACACCGAATCTGGTGGCGGCGTCCTGTGAAGAGCATCACATTGTAACGGGTTTTTGTGTCTATCTCGCTGTTTTTCACAAAGAGACTGTGGCAGTCGCGACCGTCTGGAGAGACCCGCGCTTTGTCGACAAAAGAGAGTTTGTCCCGAATACGCAAACACGCTGGCGGCGCAAACGTGTCTGCGCGTCTGGGGTCTTTGTGTTCTAGTAGTGTGGTGTATTGTTTGCGAATCTGATGGGCCAGCATGGCTTTGCCAAAATACCGTTCGGCGTTGGGGTTTTTCGCATAGAGCATAAGTCCTGATGTCATCAAGTCTAGCCGGGTAATGGCATTGGCGGTGTATCGTAAATTGTTGCTGCGAAAATAATCGGTCACGGCAGATGTCATGTTGCAATAGAGGTGAGATCGGTCTGGTACGCTGGAGATCCCTGCGGGTTTATCGACGATGATCCAGTCTTTGGCTTCGGCAATAATTTGCGATGGTAATAAGAGCGCGGTTTCATGTCGCTGGGTGCTCACATAAACACGAAAGGTGGTACCCGCAGGTAGCTTTTCGTCTGGGTTGTGAAACCGCTGATTGTTTAGCCATACGGCGCCAATCTTGAACAAAATAGCACTGTCACCGACATGTTCGGGTAAGGCATGTTGCAAGATACGGTAAGCGGTATCTGCTTTTTTGCCGGTGACATGGTAGACCTTCGCATTGTGGTGTTGGCCTTTTGGGGGCGATGGCGTCATTAGCGAAACAAACGTAGGAAAAGAGGTGACACTTTTCCCCACCGTGCAATGAGCATACGGGTAATGATAAATACGGCAACACATGCGATAAGGGCCGAGATGTGGTTGATCCATCCCAGTGTCAGTGCGGTGGTGCCAAAGATAAAGGTCAATGCATAGAGAATGAGAACCACTTGTTTTTGGGAAAAACCCATACGAAGCAATCGGTGGTGAATGTGGTCACGGTCGGCCATGTAGATGGGCTGTCCACGACGTATCCGACGTAAAATGGCGTCGACAGTATCAAAAATAGGAACAGCCAACATGAGGATGGGCAGCATCATAGCCAATGACAGTGTGCTTTTGAGTACCCCAATGATGGATACTGTGGCCAATAAATAGCCCAATAAAAGAGACCCCGAGTCACCTAGAAAAATTTGTGCAGGTGCAAAATTGTAACGAAGAAACCCCAAGGTGGCGCCGAGTATCGAGGCGCTCAGAATAGCAACGGGATATTGGCCCAATGCGATGGCGACGAGGGTGAGCATGAAGGCACAGATGGCACTGACGCCGGAAGCCAAGCCATCCATACCATCAATGAGGTTGACGGTATTCATCATGCTGACGATCCAAAGAATGGTTAGTGGAAAAGACAGCCATCCCAAATAGATGATCCCACCACTGAAGGGGTCTGTGATAAAGGAAATAGAAAGCCCTGCAAAATAGGTCAAGCATGCGATGGCTACTTGTCCTACCAATTTGCTGCCAGCGGAGGCACGAACTTTGTCATCCCATAATCCCAATAACAACGTGGCAATGGCACCACCCCCAATGATCAGAAAGTGGCGACTGACGCTACCCAAAAAAATGAAACCACATGCGATACCAATGAAAACAGCAAGACCGCCTAAAAATGGGATAGGATGGGCGTGGGCTTTGCGGGCATCGGGAATGTCCAGAAACTGTGTTTGAATAGCGAGTTTTCGTATCCAAGGTGTCACGCTAAGCGTCACGATACAGGAAATCAAAAAGGCGAGAACAATACTCATAGAAACAACATCCTATATGAAAAATAGCCCATTTTGGGGCAGCTTAGCAGATATAATTACTACTTGGTATGGTTGAAATAATGTTTTGGTCATGAGTGACTGTGCGCTTTCTGGTTTTGGAGATGCGTACGGAATAGCGTGTTGATTTGTGTTGAGGTGCTCGTTTCTTTTTTTTGGGATACCTTCTGTAGTAGTTCGGTAATGGCGTCTGTCATTTTGCGTGTTTCTGCGGGTGACGTCGGTTGAATGAGTTGTGCTGCAATAGTCGCTATTTTTTCGGGAGGCTGTGAAAGTCGTTTTTGCATATTGAGGAGAATACTTCCAATACTAACGTTGCAATAGGCAAACCCAGAGGCTTGGGCTTTTTCTGTGTGAATGATTTGTACGATCTCCCCGACGCCTGGCATCCTGTGGTGCAATAACTGGCTTGGGGACAATGGTTCAGAATCGCTGCGAATAGGCAACAATAGCGTATGGAGATTTTTAAGAATAGCATTCTTTTTGGATTCGTCTAAATTGACGCCATGCAAAATCTCAGGGAGGTCTCTGCCGATTCTGAGAAACCATTCTTTTGTGGATTCTGAAAAGGGTTCTGTTGCTGCACTGGAAAACATCGGGGATGCGTTGTACCCCAGCATAGGTGTTGTTTTGCTGCCATCAGGGTAGAGATAAATTTGATTTCCCTCCGGTAAAATGCACTTTGTGTCTATCCATACGGGAACATTTCTGGCTGTGTCTGTATCTTTTGAGCTGGCCTCATTTTGGAAGAATTGGTCAAATAAGTTGCTTTGTCCCATGACGAGATTTTCTTCGTGTAGGTCGTAGGCTTGTAGGAGCATGCTGAGTAACAATAGTTTGTGCATATCTTCGGTGCTGGCTTGGTTTTTGGTGATATCCAAATGGGTGCCTGGAACCTGTAAATGAAACTGAGCCCCAAGATGCTGATCACCAAAGAGTTGTGGGGCAGCCACGGTGACTGCTGGCGGTACCATGTGATCTAGTCCCATGGCATAAGCGATGAACATCGCGATGTTGTTGTTGCCAATTTTGGGTGTTGTTTTGAGGTATAAAGAGGGTGTTGGCGAAATAGAATGAGAAAAAGGTGTCGTCTCTTTGAGCGCCAGGTGTACGGTCGTTTCTTTCTTTTGGATATGCGGGCGTAGCGTGTCGAGTATGCTTTGGATTGAGCTGGGATCTAGAGAACCCTCTGCTGAATTGTCTTCTGTACCTGAAAATGTGTGGGTATATACGGTCTCTTTTCCTGGTTCCCCACTGTCAAAGTCAAAGAAAAGGTCTGTGTCTAGGCTGTTGGGTAATCTGTCCGTTTTGTACGGTATCTCTACCTGTTTTGGTTGTGTTTCAATAGCGTGAATGGCGCAGAGCATGGTGGCTTTTGCATAAATCCACCGCCGCATGCCTTGGGTGGCTGTTGTCGAGAGCCTGCTGACGTGTGTTGGGAATGTGTCATAGGCATTTTGTAAGTGACGCTGTGTTTGGTGTGCCCCCAAATTATCGTTCCATATTTCACGAATGGTGTGAAATGGGTCTTGTTTTTGGCTATTCGTGGGGTCTTCCAATTGTGGTGATTGTAAGGTCGTGGCCGTTGGGGAACCTGCCATGCTGATCAAATTGTCATAGGAGGAGCTTTTTCTTGGTGGAATGGTGAGTGCGAGTTTTTTTTGCATGTTGAAACGCTCTTTCCTA
>JAGYJO010000058.1 GCA_018402095.1 bacterium | reverse complement strand
CAGCGAAGAAGGGGGCCTGAATGACAAGAACGAAAAATACACCCCACCGGGGGGGGATACCCACGATCGCTCAAACTGCCCTCGGCCAGAGGTTTGCACATCGGCACTGACACAAAGCCCCGAGGGAAAAACAGCATGACCCGCCGTACGCCCCAGCATTTTGGCGAGATCGTTGGTAGAGCTAAGCGTGTGAAAGTGGAGGTGGGGACTCACCCCTTCTTCCCCGTCTGCGTGCTATAGGTACTCTCAAAAATCCCATCGGCGTTGTCGCGCTCAAAGCCTTCTTTGCGGTGATGGCGTTTGATTTCGGAGAGGGGCAGATGCGCGTAGTCATCGAGGATTTCCCGTTGGGCAAATTCGACATAAGAGCCTGAAATCGTGTGGCGCTCTTCACCGCCATGGCCATCATCAAACGCCGCCTCAATGAGCTGAGCCACAGCAGAGCTTTGGATGAGTTTTTTGTCTGGGCTGATTTTGGCTTTCCCACCGGCGTCATTGAGTGCGATCCCCAAAGATTCGAGGAAGTCATTGAACAACGCGACGGTGTTATACCCCTCCGGCAAGTTGTGAATCGTGATCGTGAAATGGTTCAGGTAATAACGGTTATAGATGACCCAAGACGCATATTCACTTTCCTTGGCGAGGGCTTGGTAGTCGGTCCAGGTAGGCGTGCGCCAGAGGGGTTGGTGCAAGAAGGCATCGATAGCGTCCGCATGGGCTTTTGTTTTAGGCCCACCAAAGGGACGCTCTTCGAGAGCTGCTTCGACAAGCTCAGCACAACGCTCAGGGAACATCCCTTTGGCCGTGTTTTCGCTTTGTGCAGCGGATTCGCCATCCGCCGTGTTTTCGGGGGATTCAAAGGGCGCCAGCCCTTTGAAATTCTTTTCCTGTTTCGCAGCGAAGCTGCGAAACAGGACATCCACCGGATCTTCCGTGAGCGTATCCGTATACGACCGAATAATCGCCTGAGTCTCTGGCGTGAGCGCATCCACACAGAGCTCACTGATAAAAATACGAGGAAACCTAGGCTCTGGCGGGCTATACCAATAGGCGTCTAATTTCTTTTTTTCAAAACGGTAAAAATCTTCTTTGCGATATCCCAGCGCCAAAAATATCTTTTCGAGAGACTGAATCCCCAGATTGGGAACCCCCATCGTCCGAAAGGCAATATGGTCGTTTTCTATTTCAGACACATCATCAATGACCCCATGCGACAACATCCCAGAGAGGACTTTACTCGCATCTGATACCCGCGTGCTGTAACGTGACATGAGACCTTCGAGAACCCAATCAAGTAGTTGTGTTTGTGACATAAGTGACATAAGTGACCATACCTTCCTTAACCCGCTCAGTACAAAAAAGAATACCCGAAAGACGGCTTTGGTGTCAGGGGATGGACGCGAACAATACGTAACCGTTTCCTACGCCAGGGGGCTTAACAGGGAATCACCCTTCGAGATGCCTCAGGGACCAGCTAAGCCCTTTGAAATCTCTCTATTTCGCTCAGCAAAGCTGAGCGAAATAATGTTTTCAGGTTTTAGGTCACTGGGCGCAGCCGAAGTGTCATGCCCCGTCTAGGAAGTGATTACAGTGCAAAACAAGACCCCAAAATTTTCAACAGCAAAATATGATAGCCTAGTGACCTATGAAAAAATCCATACAGGAATACAAAACGTTTGCCTTAAAGGCGTGTTGGGTATCAGCCATCAGCATCGTGATCTAAGGTGGGGCATTAAAGTTACCGGTGGCTGGTTGCCAATATCATCGCCCCGATCGTCGGACTCCTCTGTTGACGGTGTGGATATGAGCAATTTTGTTTGGTATTGGAAGCCAGGACTAGAGGCGGACAGTATCTGACAATAGCGAAGCCAAAGGCAGCTCGTAGTGCTCAATTGTAGGTGTTCCCTCAATGAGTGTGATCAAAGCTTTCTCATCATCTCTTGGGGCGGTGTTTTTTGTGGTCAAAGGCGCATCAATCGCCTACGCGAAAGAAAACTTCCCCAGAAACCACCCACGACCACCAAATCCTGTCCTTTTTGCACCACCACGTGCCTCTCTTAGCCGCGACACATTGCCACAATGCACATCGACCGTGGGCCACCTCCGCAATAGCGTTTTTCAGACGTAGGGATCAACGGAAATTTTGAAACAGGACACTGCCACGCTTCCCGCCAAGGGCAGGCCTTTAAAACCGGCTTTAAATATGCGGGGACCCTGATGCCGTGATCCCAAATGGGTTGGTCCTTAATCGCTCCATTAATGATCCCCACCCAATTTACCTCAAGCCGTTCTTTGACTTTTTCCATCCGGGTGTTTCTCATCGAGAAGTTTCCAAGAATTTGTGCCATGATTTTGGTACGTCAAATGGCATAGCTCATGCACAATCACGTAGTCTATGTGCGCTTTAGGGTAGCTGCTGGATCGCTTAGAGTTTAAGAAAATTTTCCCTCGTTCAAGGAAGCACAACGTTTTCATCATTCGCCATACCCAAAGGGGACATAAAACAGCAATCAAAACGAGACAGCATCTCTCTGAATCAGACCATGCAAACCATAAGCCGATTTTCACTGTAAACCCGCATCAATCAATTTTTGTTGTGGCGCCCATTCATCCGTCTTTTGTCATGTATGAACGATCAACTGCCCACGATATGAATAACACCCGGTCTTATGGCTATGTGTCTGACCACAAGCGTACTGCCATGCGATAGAGATGTCCTTCCCTGAAATAAATTCTTTTGCATATATTTTTCTCTGATATTTTTTAAAAGAAAGACAATTGCTTTTCCAGCCAAAACCATTTTTTCTGCAAAAAGGCCTCGATGCGTGCCATATCGGACTGTGTCGGACATTTGAGGATGAGACGCAGATCCGGCGTGACCGTGAGCGACAGCGTTTTGCGATTTTGTCTGATCAGTTCATAGTCATACACAAAGCTGCCAAAGGTAAACGTATTCATAGGTTATAGATAATTATCTAGCCCCATGGCCAAAGGGGATTTCAAAGGGCTCCGCTGGTCACTGAGCCTAGCCGAAGTGTTGGATCCCGTAGGAGGTAGATAGTGACGGTTATAGAAACAAATCAAAATTATGTTCCGCGAGTGTCATCGCTTTGTCGATGATAGAGGCAATCTCCTCGTTGTCTATCCCAACCCCCATCTCACAGCGAACAATATCGTACAGATAGTCATCAATATGGTTTCGCATCTGGCGTTTCACATCCCCATTTTTGTACCAGTCCACAATCGCGGCCTTCCTAATAATCTTAAAAATATCGAGAACGATCGCAATGTAGATCTCCTCGGGAAGCTTGAAGCCATCGAATTTATCTCTGAGATTACGGTAAAAAACATCCGCCCCTTTTTCAGACGCGATGCCTTCTGGAAGTGCCTCATCTTTCTTGTTTAGCACATCGTTGTGAATCACCTTCATGTTTTTCAAGGCTTCCACATCGGCCAGTTTTCCTAGACGCATTTTCTCAAGAATTTCAGAAATTTTCTTAGAAAATTGATCATAAAATTCAGGATCGGTATCGTATTTTTCGGTAATTGTCTTCTGTGTCTGCGCGGCGATGGCTTCCGCTTTTGATTTGTCAGAGCCCAGTGTCTCTATCGCTTCCTCAAATTGTGCCCTGTCTGTGATGTTGATCTGCTTCGTGAGGAGCTCAACCCCACGCGCATCCACATATTTATCCAAAATGGTGATCAGCGATTGTTTGTATTCCAAGAGATCCACACGATCCGCGTACTTCAAGCTTGCTGATTTACGCAGCGCAACAAATTTTTTGAGCTCACGTTTGTACATATCCAGATGTTTAAACGCGTGCACAAACCCCTGCAATGCAAAGCATTCACTCAGATTTTTAATAAACGCATTAAGTGTTTTGTAAAAAGTCTCCCTTCTGGGGTGGTCCGCCAGAAACTGCAAGTAGACCTCGTCATCGGAGGACCCTTTGACCGACTTAAACACGTCATAGAGCAACGAATAGCTCTGCTCAAGTTCTTGAATCTTTTCAGACACATCTATCAGCGTGCCTTTGACATCATTCTCATCATAATTACCAAAAAGCTTCATCGCGATATCGATGTTCTTCGCATTCTCTGAATAGTCCATGATATAGCCCGCTGTCTTTGGCTTTTCTTTTTTGCTTTCAAACAAACGGTTCACGCGCGCAATCGCTTGGAGCAGGTTGTGATCCCTCAAGTCTTTAGCAAGATAGAGTACCGTGTTTCGAGGGGCATCAAATCCCGTGAGGAGCTTATCGACCACAATGATGATCTCGATACCCGCCTCCTGGTGTTTAAAACTTTCCACAACCTCTTTTTCGTATTTATCAATACTACCGTTGTGATTCCGGATACCCGCAAGATATTTGACGACGTCTTGCTTGTGGGTATTTGTTTCATCACCATCCTCATGCTCATCCGAAATCACGATCGCGGTACGAATTTTCCCCAAGCTCTCAAATGTTTTTTGGAACAATACTGCGGAATATTTCGACGGGGCCACCAACTGCGCCTTGAGACCTGTACCCTGAAAATTCGCAATAAAATGTTTTTCGATATCTATCGCAATTTCAACGATGCGATTCGGATTGTCCTTAATGAGTTTCGAGCCAGCAAACTGCTGCAGCTCTTTTTTTTGCTTATCGTTGAGCCCCTCCGTGATTCGCGCTACGTGACGATCTATCTGTTCGGCATTCTGCACCAGTTCAACATAGCGACCTTCATAGATGAGCGGGAGAATAATATTGTCCCCCAACGCGTCTTCAAGCGTGTATTTGTCGATATATCCCCCAAATTTTCGCCAACTTGCTTTCTCATCTTTCATGAGAGGCGTACCCGTAAATCCGATGTAACAGGCATTGGGAATGATCCGGTTCATCTCACCGTTAGCGATGCCGTTTTGTGTGCGGTGCGCCTCGTCGATGAGGACAAAGATATTCTCATCGGTATCGACAAACCCCGCACTCTTTTTTGAAGCAGATTCAAATTTATGTACCAGCGTCGTGATCACAGACAGATTTTTTTCTTGGATAAGATCTATGAGATGCTGCCCACTGGTTGCCTGAATCACCTTCTTTTTGAGATTACAGTTCACGAATGTCTTTTTGAGCTGTTCATCCAAGTCCCGACGGTCGGTCACGATAATGACCCGAGGGTTGATAATCTGTGGGTCTTCGATCAGTGCCTTCACAAACATCACCATCGTGAGGGATTTTCCCGACCCTTGGGTATGCCACACCAGCCCACCCTTGCGACGCGTGACACCTTGCTCTGTCGTCTCTTTTTCCGCAACACGCTTGCGCATTTTATCAATGGCAAAATACTGCTGATACCGTGACAGTTTCTTGATCCCTGCATCAAAAAGAATATGATTTTTGGTCAGGTCGAGTAATCGCTGAGGCTCAAAAAGGGATACCACCCCACGGTCTTGCACCGTAGGAAGTCGGTCCATTTTTTGCGTATGCCCCGCAGCAGAAACCTTCAAATCCTGCACTATCGCCGCATACACCTGTGCATCAATTGGCCGCTGTATGAGCCTACGAACCTTCTCGTCCCAACTATCTGGATCTACGCCTTTTTCTTTCCAGACGGCATAAAACTTACTGGGTGTACCCGTGGTCCCGTACTGCAAGGCGGTGCCATTGGTCGCCACGAGCAGCTGTGTATACGCAAACAGTTTCGGACAAAAT
Source organism: bacterium (assembly GCA_018402095.1). Classification (GTDB taxonomy): domain Bacteria; phylum Margulisbacteria; class Marinamargulisbacteria; order SXXA01; family SXXA01; genus M30B43. The sequence continues at coordinate 2,993 of JAGYJO010000058.1, read as the reverse complement.
TCATGACCTTGATTGCGGAGCATCTGGTTGATCGCGTCTTTGACATCCACGCCGGACTTCTTGTTTTCGATCACCGCAAAGGGGATTCCGTTCACGAAACACACAATGTCAGGACGTATGTTTTGCCGACCACTGGCCACAAATTCCGCAGACACATGGAAGGAATTGTTCCCAACCGTCTCGAAGTCTATGAACCGGAAGTTCTGTGACGATTTTTTGCCGCCATGGTTGACCGTGATGGTCTTCCCGCCACTGGTGGGCATGATCATGTTGTAGATTTTCTGCGCCGTATCGATCAAACCCTCGAGCTGAATATGGGCCAGATCATCAATGGCATCGCGCACGTCTTTCTCGCTAAATTTGTAAGCCGTCCCGCCCACCTCATACCCGTTTATCTCCATCAGCTTTTGCGCCGCAATGTCAGAGAGAATGAAGCGCGAGGCCGTGTCCTCACGTTGGCGCATGGCTTCTGTTTTGTCCACGTAGGTATAGCCCATGTTCACCAGCAGCTCTATGAAGGGGAGCTGTGACTGGCGGGCTTCGTCAAAATGTAGGTTTTCTAGGGACATGGGGTTACTCCTTGGGCCGTTTATTCTCTATCAGATTTTTTATATGCTGATCAAAATCTGATTCTAGGCGTCTATCTTGAATGATTCTGTACTGCGCATACTCATTTTCAGCAAAGGATTTGGCTATTTCTGCGGTCACCATGCCCGCATTTGTCAAAATATCTTTTTCATTGAATTGCAAAAAAGCATCCAGTTTCCCAATCCAATCCGTCATGGTCATGAGCTTTTTATTCTTTGCCTGTAGCTCTGCATAGTCCAGATACATGCTCACGATGAGGTTCAGATGATCCATTTCATCTTCATTGAGATAATTTTTAGCAATACTGACATCCGTCTTACGGATATTGCCCGCCGGTGCATTTTTCCATGTGGTTAGCCCCATATTGTCTTTGTTGGCGTTTGCCCGGGAAACAATGATTTCTGCGGCAGTTTGTCTGGAAATCGCCCAATGGAGTTTATTTTGTACCGTCGCGAAAAATGCCTGTGTCGCGTCGCTATTTTTGTCGTAATCCGAACTACACTGGGCATAAATGTCCGTTATTTTCTGATAAAACCGGCGTTCGCTAGATCGGATATCCCGAATGCGTTCAAGCTGTTCATCAAAATAATCTTTTCCAAAGATGTTGTCGGGATTTTTTAGCCGCTCATCATCCATGGTAAACCCTTTGATGATGTATTCTTTGAGCCGCTCTGTGGCCCATATTCTAAATTGTGTTGCCTGGGTGGAGTTGACCCGATAGCCGACGGATATGATGGCATCGAGGTTGTAGTATTTGACGGCATTGGTCTGGGTTTTTCCCTGAATAGCCCCATGGGCTGTGGTATGTTCCAAAATGGAACATACCACAGCCTCATCTAGTTCTCTGGTTTCAAATATAGTTTTGAGATGTTTAGTAATGGCCGGTCTTTGTACACCAAACAGCTGGGCAATTTTCTCCTGCGTCAGCCAGATGTTTTCATTGTGGAGAAATATTTCGACCTTCACTTTCCCATTGGGCGTGGTGTAGAGCAGGAAGTCATTAAACGTGTCATTGGGTGCTGGGGGGAGTTTTTTCTTGTGCATTATTGGTTTCCTAGTGGCATGAGGTTATTTCAGCATCTGGGTGACCAGCGCGACCATTTGCTCTTTTTTTTCTGGATGGCTTTCGGCTATCAATAGCGTGAGGACGGTGAGCGCGTTGGGATTGATATGTCGCCCGCCCTTGAGTCTTGTTTTTCTCAAAAACCAGATAAACGCAAAAGCACCGGCCCGTTTGTTCCCATCCACAAAGGGATGATTTTTCACCATGAAATACAACAAATGTGCGGCTTTTTCTTCCACACTGGCATACACAGATTCACCGCCAAACGATTGCAGCACATTCCCCACAATACCCGCGACACTCCCTTTTTCGCGCTCTTCTGCAAAGAGTGCTGTTACCTCCCCTTTTTTGAACAATTCTTGCCGGAGGTTTTCGATGGCGTCAGTCAATTCTGAGCCTGAAAGATGGATTTCTTTCTTGGTTGTGCCAACGATCGTCAGGGATTCTTTGTCATAGGCATCCAGTGACAGCCATGTGCTTGAAAATTCTCTAACCAATTCCAAGATGGCCTTGGGATCCAAGACCACATGAGCTGGCAAGAGGGCTTGGATATCAGACACAGACTTCATGAAGGCCTCGTAATTTTTGCCAACATGTTCGCGGTTGATCGTATAGCCTTTGGTGATGTGTTTTTTTAGGGTTTGGGTGGCCCAGATGCGGAATTGGGTCGCCGTTTTTGAGTTAACGCGATACCCAACAGCAATAATCATATCGAGGTTGTACATTGTAATCGTACGGGCAATTGATCGATTACCTTCAGTTTGAACTGTTTCCATTTTGGAAACAGTTGCTTTAGACGAAAGTTCATCCGAATCAAAAATGTTTTTTATATGTTTTGAAATGGCGGCCTTTTGTACACCAAACAAATCTGCAATCTGATTCAAATTTGCCAATAATGTTTCACTGTTATTATCTGCATGAAATTCAATCGCCCCATTTGGGGCCTGATAGATGACGATGTTGTTGTCTGTTATTTGTTTTTTCATAGCACGACCTTAGGGGATATGGTTTCGGGAGTATGGCAGCGGTACATGCGGCGTTCTCGCTCAAGTTCGGCAATAAGTTCTGCTTCCGTTGGAAGCATTCTCTGATATTTGGAGGCGAACAGTTGTTGGTTTTCTTGCAACACGGAATAGCGGACAATGGTTTCGTCCTTGTCTTCGCACAGGATCAGGCCGATAGTGGGATTGTCGCCTTCACCCCGTTTGAGATCATCAAACATGCGCACGTACATATCCATCTGTCCGATATCTTGATGCGTCAATTTGCCGGTTTTCAGATCGATGATCACGAAACATTTGAGCAGATAATGGTAGAACACCAAATCCAGATAAAAATGACT
>JAGYJO010000057.1 GCA_018402095.1 bacterium | reverse complement strand
CTTTACTCAAAACTTTATCTAATACATACTGCACTGACTATGAAAATATCGATTTTAATTCCGTGTTACAACGAAAAAAATACGATCGCCGCGCTTGTGGATAGGGTGATCAACGCACCTATTCCCTATGAAAAAGAAATTGTCATTGTGGATGATGGGTCTACAGACGGAACCCGTGAGTACCTAGCAGAAAAAATAGCCCCCTTGGTGACCAGAATTATTTATCATGAGATTAATCAAGGAAAAGGTGCTGCGCTCGCATCTGGTTTTCGTGTGGTATCGGGCGATGTTTTGATCATTCAAGATGCGGATTTGGAATACAATCCGATAGATTATCCAAAGCTCCTGGGACCTATTGTCGATGGCTATGCGGATGTGGTGTATGGGTCCCGGTTTTTGACTGGGGATTGTCATCGGGTGTTGTATTTTTGGCATTCTGTGGCCAACCGTATTATTACACTGTTTTCTAATATGCTGACCAATTTGAACCTGACCGACGTTGAAACCTGCTACAAAGTATTCAAGCGCAGTATCTATACGCAGATACATATCCAAGAAAAACGCTTTGGTGTGGAACCTGAGGTAACGGCGAAAATAGCCAAGCTCGATGCGGTGATCTATGAGGTCGGTATCGGCTATTATGGGAGAACCTACGCGGAAGGTAAGAAGATCAGTGCGAAAGATGGCTTTCGTGCCATCTGGTGTATTGTGAAATACAACCTTTTTTAGGGATCTCTTGCCAAATTTGCCCAAAGCCGTTTGAATAAGTCGACTCATTATGAACGTTCTCTTACTTGTTGCTCTTATTTTTCTCAATGCCCTTTTTGCGATGTCAGAAATTGCGCTGGTATCCTCTCGCAAAGGCCGACTGCGTCGTTTGGCAGACGAGGGGAAGTCCGGGGCTTTGGCTGCGCTACAATTGCGTGAAGAGCCGTCTTCTTTTTTATCGACGGTGCAAGTCGGTATTACGATGGTTGGGATTATGAGTGGGGCTATCGGTGAGAATGCCTTGTCGGGACCCTTGCAAGACCTATTGGGCACTATTCCTGTTCTTGCGCCTTATGCCAAGGCGATCTCCCTTACCGTTGTCGTGTCGGGTCTGACTTACTTTTCCGTGGTGATTGGTGAGTTGGTTCCAAAAAGACTGGCGCTGGTGGCCCCAGATCTAATTGCCTCTATTGTTGCAACGCCGATGCTGGTTTTGTCTCGGATGACCAAGCCTGTTGTATGGTTATTGTCCTCGTCATCGACGCTGCTGCTGCGGATGATAGGGGCGCCCCAAAAAGACTTGAGTGCGGTGAGTAATGACGAAATCCGTGTGTTGATGGAAGAGGGTTCTGACTCGGGTGTTTTTCACCAAAGTGAGCAGGCGATAGTCTCCAATGTATTGCGTTTGGATGAACAAAAAGCCAGCAGCATTATGACCCTTCGCCAAGATATTTATTGTGTGGATATGGAGGATGATGATGTCAGTGTCCGACGCTGTTTGTCGGAGAGTCCCTACACCCGTATTGTGCTTTGCCGTGGTGGCCTTGATCATATTTTTGGTATTTTGCGTACCACGGATTTGTTGAAATCAGCACTGGCGAATGACCCATTGAAACTCAAACAAGCGGCATACCCACCGTTGTATATTCCACGTGGGGTGACGTTGACGACATTGCTGGAGCATTTTCGGCGTTCGGGGCAACTCTTAGCGCTGATCGTGGATGAATATGGTGTCGTCGAGGGCTTGGTGACCTTGACCGATGTGATGGCGGCCATTGTAGGGGACTTGCCTTCGGATCAGGCTGTGGAAGATGACATTGTGCAACGGTCGGATGGGTCTTGGTTGATTAGTGGTGGGGTGACGGTGTCCCAATTGAGAGAAACCCTGATGATGGAAGATGCGTTACCTGGTGAGTCTGATCACATGTTTCAGACGCTTGGGGGCTTTATGATGTACAAATTGGGACGCATCCCTGCGGTTGCAGACAAAGCCCGAATTGAGGGCTATGTGTTTGAGGTGATGGATATGGATCAAAATAGGGTGGATAAGGTACTTGTGTCGAAGCTTTAAGAAGCTTTATAGTCCTTGTATAGCGCGCCCAAAATGAATTGTCCGGTTTCTTATGTATGATTTATACACTACAAACCAGACAATCCATTTGGATCATTATGCTGTTCATACACACGAGCCCGGATATGCCAATTTGGATCGGCTATAGCTATATAGCCCCTATGACAGTTACAAATGTTTTAAGTTTTTTATGAGGTATTCCTTATGATTAAGGTTTTGGGTGAATCGTGTCATAGCCTTCCATGAAAAAATGGGTGCTGAGGTTGTTCTCGCTGTGTCGCGTGAAGAAGACATGACATTGGTTGGTAAAATTGACCGTTTTGATAATTTGGCTGAGCGTATTCAAACATTGAAGCCGGATGTTGTGGTGGATTTTACCCATCCAGATGTGGTGAATGACAACGTGAAAATAATTTTGTCTGAAGGCGTCCGTCCTATTGTTGGCACAACAGGATTGTCAGATGCTGATCTGAAATCGATTCAGACATTGGCCAAAAAGAAAAAACTGGGTGCCATTGTCGCCCCTAATTTTGCCATTGGTGCGATTTTGATGATGAAATTTGCAGCTGAAGCGTCTAAATATATGCCACGTGTGGAAATCGTCGAATACCATCATGACAACAAAGCGGATGCGCCCTCAGGCACAGCTATCAAAACGGCAGAAATGATTGCGGCGACCAATCACCATATCAACCAATCCAAGTTGGTTGAAACGGAAATTATTCCTGGTGCACGTGGCGGCAAAAAAGCCCAAATTCCTATTCACTCTATTCGTTTGCCCGGTTATGTGGCACACCAAGAAGTCTTGTTTGGTGGATTGGGTCAGACCTTGAGTCTGCGTCATGATGCGTTGTCACGAGAATCCTTTATGCCGGGTGTTATTTTGTCGATTCGTAAGGTCATGCAGATGGATGGTCTTGTGTATGGATTGGAAAACCTTATCTAAGTGATTTGTGTGCGTGGTGTGTCTGACGGGAGGGAACGGGGCATGACCTTCCTGTCTGAGGGCGCCTCTTGAAAGTCACGTTTCGACGCAAAGATCTTTGGCGTGGCGCCACTTTTTTGGGTGCTGTGTTTTTGTTTTGGCTCATCTGGCCCGCATTTGATGTGGATTTGGATCCTTCTGAGCGTACAGAGCGTTCGGTTGAAATTTTCGATACGGTTGTCCGTGGGTATGGGGAGTCGAAATTGCGTTGGCAAGTCAATGCGAAAACCGTATGGACAGGCTATAACCCCTTTTTGTTTCGGGGTGAGGCCGTGGGGCCTGGTGTCATTTTTGATGATGATGGCGTGGCGTTGGTTAATGAGATTTTTTCGGGACAAGTGCATGTCAATTCCAAGACAAAAATCTTGTATGCCTATGACACAGTGTCTGCGTATTTTTTGCCACGCAAAACACAGGTGTCTTTTCAAGAATTGGAAGCTGCAGGGTCACAAGAACCCGTTCGTGTCACGGCCGGTGGCCTCAAATATGTGGAAGCCTCAAAGCATACCTATTTGACAGATGGTGTTGAAATTATTCAAGGTAATGCACATATTCGTCCCTATATTGCCGCAGAGCTAGACAACAATACCAATGTGGTACACATCGAAGAGGGCTTCGAGATGACGGTGGATGACATGGTGGTGTCTGGTAACCGTATGGAGATCATGATTGATACTGCTGTGTCCATGATTGATGGCGTGACGTTATTGCGTCATGCGCGACCGACTACGGATGTGGATATGGATCCTAGAGAACGTGCGTTGCGTGAAAAAAGGGCGACGCTAACGGCGGATCATATGCGTTTTGAACAACGGGATGATATTTACCTGATTGACGTTTCTGGAAATGTGGTGGTTTCACAAGATGGGAAATCCCTTTTTGGGGATAGGGGGTCCTACACCAGTGAGGGGGATCACATCTCTCTGGAAGGTGGTGTACGTGTGGTGTTGCCTAGCCTTCAGTGGTTACTGACGCCAGAGCGTCGACGGGTGCTCCAAAATGAAGATATGAAAGAGACGATGTCGCTGGCGACAACGATTACCTGTGACACGCTTTATTTTGATGCAGATACGCAAACACTTTCTCTATTGGGAAATGTACATGTTCGACAAGTGGATAAAGAGGTACGCTGTACCAAACTTGTTTATGATGATCATGCGCAAAAAATCATCTTGTCAGGAAATGTGACTGTTTTGAAAAATGGCGAAGATTCCCTAGTCGCCTCTTCGATAGTGGTGGATTTGGCCGCTGAAACGTATAGGGCTACGGGGAAAATTAAAACGGAATTTAAAATGAGAAAGGCAACACAGTAAGCATGCTTCAACTTTTGGATGTTCACAAATGGTTTGGTCGGCAGCATGTGGTTTCCGGGCTTTCTTTTGTTTTGAATCAAGGGATGGTTCTGGGCTTATTGGGTCCCAATGGGGCTGGGAAAACGACCACTATTCGCATGCTGACGGGATTGGTTTCGCCTACAGCGGGATCTGTCGTTGCGACGATTTATGGCCAGGATATGTCGCCTATGTGTTTGGATTTTCGGCGTTACGTAGGCTATTGCCCAGAACAGCCGCCATTGTATCCCGAAATGACGGTTTATCGGTATTTGTATACGGTGTGCCGCTTGCGAGGGGTGCCGAAAAACCGGTGCGCGGAGGCGATCGATAGGGTGCTAATAGATTTGGATTTGGTGGCTGAATCGTCTCGGGAGATCAGTGTCTTGTCGAAGGGTCAGCGCCAACGGGTCAATATTGCCCAATCTTTGGTACATGATCCGTTGATCTGGGTGTTGGACGAGCCTTTGGGGGGCTTGGACCCTGCCCAAGTGACGATGGTGCGCGATCTGATTGTTGCCAAAGGCAAGTCCAAAGCGATTTTGGTATCGTCACATTTACTGTCTGAAATGACGCAGATGTGTACGGATATTTTGATCGTGAAGCAAGGTCAGTTGTTGGTGTCTGATTCGTTGGCCAATTTGGCAGCGGGAGCCAGGCCCATTTCTCTGACACTTGGGATTGCACCGGATAGTTTTAGGGGTCCTTTTGAATCTGAATGTGATGCGATGTCTTGGGATTTTGCGACAAGAGATGGTGATTTGTACTGTTACCGTATTGTTGCCGATCGTGATATTCGGGAGCAGTTGTTTTACTTGTGTTGTCGACAAAACTGGCCTATTTATGGACTGGATATGTCTCGCAAACCTTTGGAAGAACTGTATTTGGAGGTGATTCGATGATGGCCATTTTACGGGTCGCAAGTATGGAGTTTCGACGATTATGGTCGTCGACGATGCCGTATTTGACGGGTGCTATTTTTGTGGGATTGTCGGGTTATTTCTTTTGTATGTTGTTGTTTGCATCCCATCACGCGGATGTCATGCCTGGGGTGGCGTCTAGCATGTTGTTTTTTTTGCTGGTTGTGATTCCTTTTTTGACCATGCGTATTTTTGTAGAAGACAGCACCTTAGGTACTGACGTCTTGCTACAGACCCTTCCTTTGCATGTGTATGACATTGTTTTGGGGAAATACCTGTCTCTTCTGGCCACTGTTTTGTTGTTTTTGTTGGCGACATTTCCGTTGCCTCTGGCGCTTGTGGTTTTGGGGGATCCTGATCTCGGGTTTTTGATGGGGTCTTATCTGTCACTGATTCTTTTTTCTTCTGCGGTGTCTGCGATTGGGTTGTGGGTATCCAGTCTGTCTCGTCATTATGTCGTTGCAGCCTTGGTGGCCTTTGGCGTGCTGATGTTTTTTTGGCTGTCTGGGGCGATGTCGGGTCTTTTTCATGGGTTTTTTGCCAAGCTGTTTGAGAAAGTCGCGATGCCCAATCATGTGACCTTGTTGCAGCAGGGGATTCTGGTGACAGAAGACGTTGCTTACTTTCTTGTGCTGACATTTTTCTTTCTTTCGATGACGTGTCTGTCGGTGGTATTTCGGAGGGAATCCGCATGAGGTATCAACGGTTGCAGCGTTTGTTTCGCAATACGGTGGTGGTGGCTATTCTGCTGATGGGTGTGTCTGCTTTGATGTACGCCGTGATTCGCCTGGTGCCTGTTCGTGTGGATCTCAGTCGTCAGCAAATACTTTCTTTGACAGAGCAAAGCACACAACTCTTGGAGACACTGTCCACAGAGGTGTCTGTCACTGCTTTTTTGCGTGAAGGCGAAGGGGATGCGGGATTGATTTTGGCGTTGTTACGTGAATATCAGCGGCATTCACCCGCGTTTCTCTTGACGGTAGTGGATCCAGATAGAGATCCTGAATTGGCGTCAATCATGGGTGTGGATACCTATGGGACCCTCGTGTTTGAGAGTAAATACGGGCGGCGAGATGTCTACGTGTACCAGTTTTTTACCCAAGATCCACAGCGTCAAATGCCTGTGTTTATTGGTGAACAGATGGTGACGGGCATTCTCAAAGCCTTGGTTTCGTTTGAGGCACCGCGTATAGATATCGCCTTGTTTGGGGTGGAACGTCAAATTCAGGAGAGTGGGTTTTCTTCTTTTTTTCAGGCACTGGCGCATGACTTTAGACAGTTACGTTTGGTGTCTTTGGAAGGACCTATCTCCAACCCTGCGGATGTGATGTTGGTGGTTTTGCCGTCTTTTCCTTTGTCCGAAGCGGCGATGTCCCATCTCAAAGAGGCGCTTTTGTCAGGACGGCATGTCATTTTATTGTTGGATCCCTTGCGGGCCTCACCTGTTGTTTCTGAGTGGTTGGCCGACTATGGGATTCATGTCTTGCCCGGTGTGATCATGGATCCTGATGCGGCTTACTTTAATGCCGTATCGACGCTGATTCCGACACTGGTTCCGCATGGCATCACCGATCCGATGCTGTCCCACCACTTGTCGATGGTGTTGCCTGTGGTTGGGGCTGTCGATGTTTCAGCTGTGACGGCTTCTGTGTCTGTGACGCCGTTACTGGTGTCTTCCCGAAAATCGTGGCGGTCTCAAGGTGAAGAAGATGCCTCGATTGAACCTGGTAAAGCGACGGGTTCTTTTGTGTTGGGTGCTTTGTTTGAGCATCTTTCGCCAGAGTCTGGACGCTTGTTGTTGATTCGAGATGCTGATTTTTTGCGGGATGAATTTATTGCGGTACAAGGCAATCAGGATTTTATATTAAATGCGGTGAGTACCCTGTTAGGGCAATATGACGATGTGACGATTCGGCCCCGTTTAATGGGAGGCTCTCCCATTGTATTGACATTGTTGCAAACGTCTTGGCTGTTTGTTGTGGTGACTTTTTTTATGCCATTTGTGTTGGTTGTAGCGGGTATTTGGATGTGGTTTCGACGACGTAGGCAGCGCCGGTGATGCGTTTTTGGCAGTGGATAGTCCTGTTGTTTGTGGCCTGCGTTGTGTTGGCTTCTGTTCTTTTTTATGTCAAAACGTCAGACGCTATTGTGCCATTAACCATTCAGGGTGATATTTCAAAAATGGTACTAACCGTCTCAGGTCAGTCCACACACATGGTCAAAGTGGATGGTATCTGGCACTTGGATCCACCTCAAAATATTCCCCTAGACCAAGAAGTTATTTCCGATATTCTGATCACAGCGGCATCTCTGAAAAGTCGGCGTGGTTTGGCGGCAACGTCAGAGGATTTGAAACGGTTTGAGTTACAGACATCGATGAATATGCTTTTTTTGGATTCGGATACGGATTCCTTGCATATGGTGTATGGTCGAAAGACCTTTGATGGTGCGGATGTCTATGTGCGTGAATTGGGCAGAACCGATGTTTTCTTGGTGTCTACAGAGCGTATTCAGCAACTTTTACGGCCCCTATCTGCGCTGCGGGATCCTTATTTGTTTGCCGTACCTTCTTCTGAAGTTTTGGATCAGATCACTGTGTCGTTGCCGAATAAAGCGCCGATTACCATGGTGAGACATGGTTTGTTTTGGTTGCAGGAAGATGTTCAGAAAAAAAAGCTTCACCTTGTGAATAGAGCGCAGATTGATCGATTGGTTGCTGCTTTGGGGAGCTTGCGGGTACAACATTTTGTGTCTATTCCCAGTCTGAAATATGGACAAGCTCTCTCTACGGTGACGTTCCGGTATGGTGCCGTTCAGCGAGAAATGTCTTTTTTTCAAGTTTCGGGCTTGTTGTTTGCTGCGTTGGACTCGTATCCAGAAGAGGTGTTTCAGATTTCATCTGAATTTGAAAAAAAACTGTCTGACAATTGGATTGCCGATCAGCCATTTTCAATGGACCGTTTTGCGATTGATTCTGTTCTCATTGATGCGAGTTCGCATGTTTCGGATACCGCTGCTATTCGTGAGTACACCAAGGTGAACTCTGGGGCATGGACAGATGGTTCAGCTGACGAAACCCTTTGGGTACACAATTTCTTTGTCTATTTGTCCGCTTTGGTCCGTAGTCATTCCCACAAAACGTTTCCTGTAGATGGCCCTGAATATGCCATTTTTTTGCGTGTGGGGTCTTTGCAATCCCGTTTGGATATTGCGTCGACGACGGGTCGTGACGGGGATAACCCTATTTTGCGTATTCGATTTATGGACCGTGCGATGTGGGTCGTAGATCCTGATGGGCAGTTTAGCCACCATGTATTTGGGGAGAAGTGAGAGGACAATGTCAGGCATGATCAAAAAAAATGAGACCCATACGTTGCTGGTAGAAGATCTGACCCATGATGGGGCTGGTGTGGCCAAATACCAGGGTATCCCTGTTTTTATCCAAAAAGTGCTGCGAGGAATACGACACT
>JAGYJO010000056.1 GCA_018402095.1 bacterium | reverse complement strand
ATTATTGGTCAGTAATGATCCTGAGCGGTTGATGGGGCCTATGGCTTTGTTCTCTTATACAGCGCCTGTTCAGCATACCGTTCGCATTTTATACCACCATAAAAATGTCAGTGATATTCCTTTGCACTTTTCTATTGTAGCAAAGGCTCTTTCTGCTTCTGGAAATATGTCTGTTGTATTGGCCTCTGCTGGTCCTGTTGCCGATGAGATTTTTGCAGGACACAAAGCGATAGAACGGTATTGGGAAAAATTAGGCCAAAAGAAAATACCACTGGCTATAGACCTTCAAGAGCGAGAATTGTTGGCTGTGGTTGTTCGTCCTGGTGAGGTCGTTTCTGGTGTGTTTGAGTGTCAGTCAGATGTATCCACTCTTTTTGAGGGGCGTGTGATAGATCCTGAGTACCCAGCGGCATCTTATGCAGCGATGCGTCGGATATCGTATGCTCCGATCTATTCGTCTACAACTATTCGGCATAATGTTGCGTATACGGTTGGGAGTGTTGTTGGTGAAATTCCTATTGGCGTTGCACCATTTGTATACAACCAATTTTCGGGCGATGTGCTCAAAGGTAACTATGGTGTTATGTATGAAGTTTATGCGACGCTTGATAACCCAGAGATTGTGACGCGGGACGTCTCGCTACTTTTCTCACCATTGGGTGGTGTTGCAAGGGCAATGATTCGTGTGGGGGGCGATAGATTGTATGAAACGGGTAATGTGGGCGGCGTAGGATTTCCTGCTGTTGTAGAGGTGTTAAAAGTAAAGGTTGCGCCAAAAAGTATATATAATCTTGTTTTTGAAGTTATTCCGCAATCGGGCAGTTATTATCCCGTTCATTTTGTACTGCGCGCTGAGGGTCCCGCTAGCCTAACTGTTGATCGTATCAAAAATACAGAAACGGCCATGACGCATCTTGGGTTACAGGAGAGTAATAATGGATATTGATATTGTAACGGGAATACTCAACTCTGCCGTTCAGGTCATATTGTTGGGTAGTTTGCCCAGTGTGGGGTTGGGTCTTTTGATTGGTCTTATTATCGCGTTGCTTCAAGCTGTTACACAGGTTCAGGAGCAAACGTTAACGTTTGTGCCTAAAATGGTGGTTGTTTTGTTGGTGATTGTAGCTACGTTTCCATGGGTGGCAAATATTGTCATTGAGATGACGCTGGAGCTCTGGCGTAATATCCCTCTGTATTCTCGTTAATTTATGTTTATTAACTTGCAGGTTATTACGGTTTTCTTTTGCGAATCCGTTTGCGGGGTTGTTTGTCACTGCGCCTGTATTGAATAGAAAAGAATTACCCTTATTGCCGAAAGTTATGTTGTTGTTTTGATTGCTGGGTTATTTATTTTTTTGGTGCCTGTTTCGTATGAGGTTCCTGATAATGTATTGACCTTTGGCTTTGCCTTTTATTTCCGAATTGATTATTGTTACTATTGGATTTATCTCGATTTATTGCAACTGGTATGGAATTTGCGGTAGCTTGATGGATACAGGCTGGTTTGAGCGTGGCGTCTCTGTTGGATCCTTCATGGTCGTTCTATGTCGCTGCTTCTTTGCTCAATGGACGGTATTACAATGATGTTGGCGATTGATGGCATCATCTGGTGTTGTCTGCACTGATGCAAAGTTTCAATCTTTGCCGGTGGGGCAAACATCCAATTTTAGTGCTGGATGCTTTATGTTGCCCAATTGGGGACTTATATTTTTGGGTTGGCCGTGCAGTTGTCTATGCCTATTCTGTTGGTTGTTTTTATGGTGGATTTTGGTTTTGGGATGCTCAATAAAGTGGCCGAGCAAATCAATGTTTTTCAAATGGGTTTTCAAATTAAACCTATTGTGAGCGTATTGGTTTTTTTAGCCATTGCTCCGGGTTTGGTATCTCAAATTTATGGCATTATGGAAGTAATTGCAGATCATTTGTTACGTGTTTTCTTCTATTTGGGAACCGCATAAATGGGTGAAGATTCAGGGGATAAAACGGAAGAGCCGACCCCACATAAACTGCGGGAATCTCGGGAAAAAGGCCAAATTGCGAAGAGCAAAGATATCACCGCAGTGACCATGATTTTTGTGTCTTTTTTTACATTGAAGGCATCTGTTGCGCATCTTTGGGATTCTATGGATACCATTTTGAGACAGTCTTTTGGTTATATTCCTTTGGCTTTTTCTGAGAGTGTTGTGGGTCAGTTGTTGAAGGAGACCACGTTTTCATTCCTTCTTGCGATGGCGCCGTTGTTTGCGGTGACATTTGTGACGGCATTGATTATCGAGTCTCTTCAGACGGGCTTTTTGTTTTCGATGTCCTCGATAGCGCCTAAGTTAGAAAAACTGAATCCGATCGAAGGCTTTAAGAAGTTTTTTGCTTTGAAACAATATGTAGAGTTGGTGAAGTCCTCTATTAAAATGGCCATTGTTATTTGGTTGATCATCATTGTCATTATAGAAGATTTTCCAATCGTTATTTTGTCACAAAGTTTGAGTCCTTTTCAGGTTATGGCCTTTACTGGTGATCTGGTGATGAAGGTGGTGATTCGTGTGGGATTGTTTTATATCGCAGTGGCGATATTTGATTATTTTTATCAAAAACACGAACACTTGAAGTCTATGAAAATGACCAAGAAAGAAATCAAAGACGAATACAAACGGTTGGAAGGGGACCCCCAGATTAAGCAACGCCAGAAAGAGGCATCACGGCAAATGTCTATGGGGCGTCAAATGGGATCTGTCCCTGGGGCTGACGTTGTGGTCACGAATCCGACGCACATTGCCATTGCATTGGCGTATAAGCCTGACAAAATGAAGGCCCCTGTTGTTCTCGCAAAGGGCAAACTATTGGTAGCGGAGACGATAAAACGTATTGCGGCCCAGCATAATGTCGTCATTGTTGAGAATGTGGCATTGGCTAGGGCTTTGTTTCCTGTAGTGGAGGTGGACACAGAAGTGCCGCCACAATACTATAAGGCGGTAGCTCAGATATTGGCATTTGTGTATAATTTGCGCAAAAAACGTGGTCAGCGACAGGATACCCTATAACCCATGCTAGGTTTAAGACAGTTAAAAGAACTTTTTAGTATTGCTGATATTTTATTGGCGGCCATTGTTATCATGATCATTGGCGTCATGATCATGCCTATTCCAACGGTTGTGTTGGATTATTTGATGGTATTGAACATGGCCATTTCTGTGGCTGTTCTTTTGGTATCGATGTATTTGAAGCAGCCCTTGGATTTTGCTGCATTTCCTTCTCTGTTGTTGGTAACGACATTGTTTCGACTATCGATTAACGTCTCGTCTACCAAATTAATTTTGGCTTTGGGCCCAGCCTTTGATGGGACCATGGTAGAAGCTTTTGCTAGTTTTGTTACGCGTGGCAATTTTGTTGTGGGTATTGTTGCTTTTTGTATTATCACCTTGGTTCAGTTTTTGGTTGTTACAAAAGGTTCGGAACGGGTTGCTGAAGTTGCGGCTCGGTTTACCTTGGATGCCTTGCCGGGTAAGCAGATGAGTATTGATGCGGATTTGAACGCGGGCTTGATCGATGCGGAACAAGCCAGAGAGCGACGTAAAAAACTGGAACGAGAATCCACCTTTTTCGGTTCTATGGATGGTGCTAACAAATTTGTTAAGGGAGATGCTATCGCGGGTATCATCATCGTTTTTGTTAACGTGATTGGTGGTATTATTATCGGTCGTTTTCAAAAGGATTTGGCTATTGGTGAGGCCATGAGTATTTATACTACCCTGACAATAGGGGATGGCTTGGTGTCTCAGATTCCTGCCCTGCTTATTTCTATCGCGACAGGTTTGGTTGTGACCAAGTCTGCTTCTGAGGCCAGTTTGGGTTCTGATGTGGCCGTTCAGATTTTTTCACAGCCAAAAGCTTTTGCAGTCACATCTTTCATATTGGTACTATTTGGTATTATTCCAGGGATGCCGACAGTGCCTTTTCTTGCCTGTGGGCTTGCGATGGGGGCTTTGGCCGCCTTTATTATGAAAACACAGCAGCAGGAAGATGAAATGGCATCGGATTCTACCCAAGAAGCTGCGAAGGATGCGTTGAAAAAGCCTGAGAACTTGCTCAATACTTTGGGCTTGGATCCTATCAGTCTTAAAACGGGGCGTAATTTGGTCCCCTTGATTGACCCTAGTCAGAATGGCCCATTGCTGGAGCGGATTACCTTGGTTCGTTATCATATTGGCCAAGAGCTTGGCTTTGTTATTCCAGGTGTTCGTGTTATGGATGATTTGAGCTTGCCTCCTAACCAATATCAGATAGACATTCGCGGTACAAAAATAGCGGTGGGAGAAGCCTTGCCCGGTCATTTCTTTGTTCCCAAGTCGGTGTCTGAACTCAAGCGTAAAGGCATTGATAGTATTGAAGCGACGGATCCTATTACGGCATTTCCTGGGGCTTGGGTATCAGAGGATCAGTTGGAAGCGTTGCAGGATAACCTTATTCCTGCTCAAAATATTACAGATTTTATTGCCAATCATTTTTCGGATGCGATCAAACAGCATGCCGATGAAATTATGACCCGTCAAAACGTACAATCTCTGCTTGAGTTGGTCAAAAACTCTAACGCTGCGATTGTTCGTGAATTGGTGCCGGATATGTTGTCTTTGGGTCAGGTACACAAGGTGTTGCAGTCCCTTGTCCGTGAGCGGGTGTCGATTCGAGATTTATCTACAATTTTGGAACGTTTGGCTGATTATGCCCATGTGTCTCGAGATACAAATTTGTTGTCTGAATACGTTCGTCAAGCTTTGGCTCGACAAATTTGTACAGGCTATGTGGACACGGATGATGTTTTGACGGTGTTTACCATTGATCCACGTTTGGAAGAATTGATGATCAACTCGGTACATCAATCAGAGTACGGCTCTTTCTTGGCCTTGGATCCACAGTTGGGGGAACATGTGTTGAGTCAAATCGGTGAACACATGGCTAATTTTCGGAAAATGGAAAAAGCACCGGTTTCCTTGTGTTCCCCACGATTACGTGTACATTTGAAACGCTTTTCTGAGCGTAATTATCCACAATTATCTGTTTTGTCTTACAATGAAATTGTACCTCAGATAAAAGTACAATCTATAGGAATGATTAGCGAATGAGCGATGACGACAGCCCTTTTTAGAGCATATTCCACAAGAGCGATTATAGACGGGTGCGTCACCGTTCTGGGAGCTAATTATGTGGATGTCGTGTTGATAGTTTGGCTGCCATTCGGCTGAAGACAAGGCTTGGATTTCAATAAGGTGAAAAATTTGGCTGAAATGTTGGCGCAAGTGTTATTGCCAGAAGCGTTGGCGGATAAAGAGTGTCAGGCTGTGTATTGGGCAGAAGGTATTGGCGGAGCTTCGTATTTCTTGATGGCGGATCCACTAAATACATTTGTGGGAAAAGTTAAGAACTACCTGTTTTAAATCAGCTCAAAGTTCATCTTTTATCTAAGCATGTGAACACTGTTTTGACGCGTTTTCAGCCCAAAGTGGATGCTATTGTGCGTCGGTATAGTCGACATTTGCCCTATCATGTGGTGGATAGTGAGATAGATGACCTCAAAACTGTGGCGCATTTGGAGTTTTTAGAAACCGTCAAAGTTTGGATTCCTACGCGGTGTCCGGATATTTGGCCATTGGCAAGAGCCCGTATTGTGGGTGCGATGAAAGATCATATTCGCTTTATTACCCGTTCGGACCCATCTCGTTTGTATGACTGGGTGACGGATGCTGCTTATATTTTAATGGCCATGCAGGATAGAGCTGATTTTGAAAATGAGATTGAAACGGGTGTTCAATTACAAGAAGCCATGAAGGTTCTTTCTATTCGGGAACGGAAAATTGTCTTGTCTCACACAAAAGATGACCTCACCTTCAAGCAAATTGGTGAGCTGGTGGGCGTGTCTGAATCTCAAATATCGCGTATCTACAAAAAAGCTATAGACAAGCTAAGAAAAGTCATAGAAGGCCCTAAAATGGCTACTTTGACGTGTCCTATTGTTGAAGATTAGCGGACAATCGTTTCGATTGGTGTATCTGGATCACTACCATAAATGATCAGTGTGTATCCGGAGTCTGTTTGGCTATAATCTAAGCTGCCTTTTGTATCTGTTTCTGAGAGTGCATTTCCTGTAAATGGATTCTTGGGCATAGTAGATAATAATCCAGCTTCGATCAGTGTGGTGCCAAGTGCGGCCCCTGTGATGTTCTCACCACTTGGATAGTCGCTATTGTCTAGTAAATAGGTTTCTAACGCCATTTCAAGTGTGTGTGCTGTGGATTTCAGCGTGGTGTTTTTGGTTTTGTTTTGTATGGCACTAAAGCTTGGAATCGCAACCATACCCAATAATCCCATAATAGCAACGACAATGACGAGTTCAATCAGGCTAAATCCAGAACGATGCATAAGTGTCTCTCCTTTATATGTAAAAACAAACGTAAGTATTTATTTTTTATTCAAATAAGTCAATTTTATTTTTGTGTGATCCACAATCTTTGGGTGGCTGATTGTTGATACTGGGTATCGTCATGGTGTTGACGTTTTGTGGTTTTTTATATAATACTAAGTCTCAGTATTAGTATTGATGTGTTTATGAAGTTGAAATTTTTTTAGTATCTGAAGGAGTCGAGATGAAGCTGTATCCGTTTTTGACATGTGTATTTTTGAGTATGGCGCTTGTACCTATGACAGACGTCATGGCCACTGAAGTCGCGCATGATTCGGTCAAAAGTCCAGGGGGTTGGGCTTTGACGGCCTTTGATCGTGTGGGAGAACGCCAAGTGGGTGGTTATTTTGATACGGAATGGCAATCGGGTGAATCTGCGGATAGTTTTATTGCCCACCGTTTTGTATTGGATGTGTCTTCCCAGGTCCACTCGCGTGTTTTGGTGAATGCTGAATTGGAATTTGAATATGGTGGAGACCCCAGTAAATCGGGTGAAATCAAGATAGAACAGGCTTGGGTTGATTATAAAATCAACACTGTAGCGACATTGAGAACCGGTATTGTCGTGGTTCCTTTTGGTCGTATCAATGTCTTGCACGATTCGGATGTGCGTGAGCTGACAGATAGATCGTTATACGCCAGATATATCGTTCCGACGACATGGTCTGATACGGGTATTGGGGTTCATGGCAACTTTGATGTTAGTGATGAAGCGGTTATGGATTACAGCGTTTATGTGTTGAATGGCTTGAGCGGCACGACCAGTGCTACAAAAGGTATTCGTGATATGCGTCCAAACTTCAAAACCGACAATAACAAAAACAAAGCGATTGTAACCCGTGTGGGCTATAGTCCATTTTTGGGATTGAATACTGGCTTAAGTATGTACACTGGTAAATATGATGCGGATGAAAAATTAAATCTCAACATGCTCGGCTTTGATGTGGCTTGGAAGTCGGGACCCTTCTATGCTGTTTCTGAGTGGGCGCAAGTCAACGCTGACGCATCTGGTTCAAACCCTACTGCTATGAATGGTTTCTATCTTGAAGGTGGCTATAGCTTTTTCCCTGATTTTTTCAAAAATACGTTTTTGGATGAAGATTTTGCTAACCCAACATTTACGCTGTTTGGTCGGTATGGCCAAGCGTCTTTGGATACCTCAAGCACGGCAGCTGCTTCAAATCCGAAACGAACAACAGTGGGTATGAATTATCGTCCGATGGCGACCACTGTGTTTAAGCTGGAATATCAAATGAATGAATCCGCTGAAAACGTGATGCTTGGATCTGTTGCTGTTGGTTTTTAGTCTGACTAAGGGACGCACATGTGTGCGTCCCTATTTATAAAGGGTAGTGGCATGTCCTTTTATGCGTTTTTGGGATGGCTTCTTTTTTGTATCGCTCTGGTTGTCCCTTCTGCTGTTACGGCTAGTCCTATTGAGCAGGTGTATCTCTCTGAAGCCCAGGCGGTTAAATCGATATTTCCAGATATGGTATCGGTTGAAACAAGGTCTTTTGATTTGTCGGCGTCAGACCGTGACTTTCTCTCCCAATTATTGAACACCCCGATACGTCAAACCCAGTATGCTATTTTGATACCCAAGGACAAACAATCGAGAATACTTGGCCATGCGGTTGTGTTAAATGAATTGGGTAAGTTTTATCCCATTACATTCATGGTGGGTGTCGGTGTCGATGAAAAAGTGATGGGGACCGCTGTCATGGTATATCGTGAAAAAATAGGTGCAGAGGTTCGGAAAAAGCGATTTCTCAATCAATTTCGTCAAAAATCTTTGAAAAATCCGTTAAAACCGGATTTGGACGTTGATTGTATTTCGGGTGCCACTGTTTCTTCTTGGACGGTGACCTTTGGCGTGAAGAAGGCCTTGGGGATCGTTCATCGTTTTGTGATGGCTTCGGAATAGGGGAGCGCATCATGTCCAGACTTAATTTAGTCTTCGTCTGAATCTGATGCCTCGTTCCAGCTGCTGCGCCAAGGAATCACGTACTCATAAACTATGGTTGGTGGCGGTTTTTATGGTACGTTATCTCATATGAGACCATTTCACCGTATTGTCGGTTTAACTTCTGCTGTGTTTCTGATCGTGATTGCCTTGTCTGGCATTCTCTTGCAACACTGGTCGTTTTTTTCGTCTGTCAAACAAGCCGAAGCCTCTCCGTTTTCGGCCCGTATTCAAGATGCCGTTGTGGATCGTGATGGGGCGATATGGTTGGGTAGTTCTGATCGTGTGTATCGGAGTGTGGATGGCGGGGTGTCTTTCACTCCTGTAGGGCTTCCCCAATCGGTTGGGGCCGTTCAGTCTTTGGCGGTG
>JAGYJO010000055.1 GCA_018402095.1 bacterium | reverse complement strand
AAATCCTTGGGGATGAGTCTATTGCGGTCACAGCGACATGTGTTCGTGTTCCTGTTTTGACCAGTCATAGTGTTGCCGTTACTGTAGAAACAGAGAAGAAACTAACAGCCGAAGACTGTCGTGCGCTATTTCAAAACGCACCAGGGTTGGTGCTCATGGATGATATCGCGAATGGTGTATTTCCAATGCCGATTCAAACAGCCGAAACAGACCCTGTCTATGTGGGCCGCATTCGTGAAGATTTGGCATTCACAAATGGCCTTTCGATGTGGATTGTTGCCGATAACCTTAGAAAAGGTGCTGCTTTGAACGCTGTTCAAATCGCAGAAGTGATGATTCAGAACAAATAAATGCTAACTACCCCCTCGGCTTCTGGTGCGTTACACGCTTACTACAAGGCCCGAGGGGATCGTTTTTCAGAGTCTGCAGAACGTTGTGGATGGTTATCTTCTTTTACCCAATCGCTTCGTTTTCAAGCGCTGACAGCTGGCTGGGACTTATCGTCTGCCTCCGTCTTGGATGTGGGGTGTGGCTGTGCAGACCTATTGGTTTTTTTGGAAACAGACTATACCTCGATACAGTATACAGGGTTGGATTGCTTATCTGACTTTATCGTGGAATCCCAAACCCGTTATCCACATGCGCTGTTCATAGAAACTGACTTTTTTGCATACGAAGCAACACCGCTTTCTTATGATTATGTCGTTGCGGTAGGGCCCTTTAATCATCTTGTTGAAGACAATTATGCGGCGCTTCGAATGGCCATGGTGAAACTCTTTTCTTTGGCCAAAGTAGGCGTTGCGATTTCCCTCTTGTCTGATCTTTCACCCAAAGAATTGCGCCGGGCTGAAGAACTTTTTTATTATGACCCACAGCGTGTTTTGGCGATGGCACTTGAGTTAACGCCTTTTGTTGAACTAAAGACGCAGTATTTGCCCAATGATATGGCGATGATTCTCTATCGCTAGAAATAAGAATCCCAACGGTGATTAAAAAGCTAGCCCCAGTATGGCTAAAACTGTTAAAATCACGGCCTATGAAAATTATATTGGCTACGGAAGCTTATTATCCGCTCATTGATGGCGGTGCTGTTGCAGAACATCACCTGGCCCTTGGTCTTGCAAAACGTGGACATGAGGTTCATATTCTTGCCCCCTCAGAAAATTTCAAAGATTCTAAAGAAGACGACAACGGTACAACAATTCATCGCTTTGCATCCTTTCCTATACCTTTTGTCAAAAATGATCACCGGCTGGCACTTTTACCTGCAGCTAAAATCCGACGTCTTTTGGATAAAATTAATCCAGATGTTGTGCATATTCACAATCCTTTCCCGATAGGAAAAGCAACATTGTCCTATTGTTTGGAGAAAAAGATTCCTGTGGTAGCTACCAACCATTGGCTCCCAGAAAATATCACAACATTTATGGCCAAGTTTAGATTTCTAAACAATATGGACTTTTTGGTAAAGATGAACTGGAAATTTATCGCTGATTTTCACAATAAATGTCAGTACGTGACATCGCCAACACAAACGGCCGTAGATTTGATGTTGCAAAATGGCTTGGTTGCACCCAATAAAGCGGTATCCAATGGTGTCAACTTAACAGTGTTTAACCCGGCTTTGGATGCAACCCCGTTGAGAACCCGTCTGGGTATTCCAAACAAACCCATTGCGTTATATGCGGGACGGCTGAGTGGTGAAAAACATGTGGATGTTTTTGTGCGTGCGATGTCTGCTGTCTTGGCAACCTGTGATGTTCACTTTGTGATTGGTGGTAATGGCAGGGAAAAAGCGGCGCTTCAAGCAGCTGTTGCTGAATTAGGTATTTCTAAACATGTCACATTCCCAGGCTTTCTAGAAGATCCTGAATTTCCCCTACTCTACCGTATGGGTGATGTCTTTGTGATGCCGTCTATTTGTGAATTGCAAGTATTACGACATTAGAAGCCGATGGTTTCAGGTTGCCTGTCGTAGCTGCCAATAAATACGCGCTTCCTGAATTGGTGAAGCCAGGCCAAAATGGGTTTTTATTTGAACCTGGTGATTCAGATGCGTTGTCAAAGCACTTGATCGATTTGTTCCAGAATGAGGAGAAGCGCAAAAGAATGGGAGCAGAAAGTCTTAGGATTGTATCTGCCCATTCAATAGAAGCGTCTCTCTCTAATTATGAAGCGCTTTATACCAAGGTGCAGTCTGGCAATATAACAAACTAATGCGTATTGCTATCTTTACGGATACGTATTTGCCGCAAATTAATGGGGTTGTTTTTAGTACCCATACTTTTGCAAAAGAGTTTGAAGCTATGGGGCATGAGGTACTTATCATTGCCCCACAGGTGGAGAATGGTAAGGAGTCAACGGATAGTGTTTGGCGTTTTAAGTCGCTGCCTTTCCCCTTTCAGCCTGAACACCGTATCACATCACCGCTTTCGCGGAAGTTGCGTGATTTTGGAAATCAAAAGATAGATATCATCCATATTCAAACCCCTTTTTTTATGGGGCATTTGGGTCAGTATTTGGGCTGGCGGCATAAAATCCCTATGGTACATACCTACCATACATTTTGGGCTGAATATTTACATTATTTCCCCTTGGTACCCAAAGGGTGGCGACATCGTGTTGATTTGCTGTTGTTGTCCAAGAATTTTTGTAATCGTTGTCACCACATTGTCGTACCTTCCGTTCAGATTCAAGATGCCTTAGAAGGGTATAAGGTGAGGAAACCTATTTCTGTGATTCCCACAGGGATTACGGTGGACCGTGAGGTAGATACGCAGGCTGTTTCAGCGTTTCGCCTTCAATGGGGTATTCAGGAGAATGAAAAAACCTGTATCTTTGTTGGTCGTTTGGGCAAAGAAAAAAACGTTTACTTTTTATTAGAAGCGTTTGCCAAAATCTATGAACAGCGTAAAGCCACAAAACTACTCTTGGTTGGTGATGGTCCAGAGCGTGAAGGCTTGTATCGTTGTGCTGAAAAACTGGGTATTTTAGAGGCGGTTATTTTTACTGGTTATTTGTCACATGAGGCTGTTTTTGTCGCTTATGCAGCCTCTGATATTATTCTTTTTCCCTCTAAAACAGAAACACAAGGGCTGAGCTTGCTAGAAGGTATGTCTATAGGCAAACCTGCGGTTTGTCTCAACGAATTGGGGGTCAAGCAATTGCTAGAAAATGAGCGTGGTGGCTTTTTGACAGAGGAAAAAATTCCAAATTATGTAGCCGCTACGATGCGATTGCTGTCAGATGATGCCCTGTATGCGGCTAAAGCAGAAGAAGCGAAAACCCGAGCCTCTGAATTTTCATCCACCCAAATGGCGAAAAAGCTACTGGCCGTTTATCACGGTCTTTTACCTAGCCCAAAATAAGTTTGTGGGGGACGCGAACGCCCTCCCCTACTTGCTCCTGAGTAGTCCCTTCACGTATACTTCTACACCATAGTTGCATTACATTTTTTTGGAGGTCCCCATGAGTCAGAAATCTCATTTTGTTGAAGGTGTTGTTGTTGGTGCTGCGTTGGCGTTGGCCAGTGTCTTTTTTTTGAAGTCCGACTCCGGTAAAAAAGTAACAAAACGCGTTGAGGACTGGCGTGATCATGGTGGTCCTGAAGATGCCAAAGAAAAAGCCGAAGATATGATCGCTAAAACACTAAAATCGATTGAAGTCGGTTTTGGTAAGATCAAAAACAATACAGATACACGTGGCCGTCGTTCTTCTGGCGACCATGAGGAGCATGCATAGCCTATGGAACTGTCAAGTTTAGCATCGCCTCTGTTGACGGGACTGTCGGCTCTTTTACTCGGTTTGCTGTGTTATGCCACAGTTGAGCTTATTCGGGTGTTGATCGGTATTCGTGTTATCACCAATCGTCTTGAACGATTGTCCGATCTTGGTCGTGTTTTAGACTTCTTTAGAAAAAAACGATAGTGCTTAGTAGTACAGAAATCCGGCAATCGTTTATTGATTTTTTTCTCGAAAAAGGTCATTCCTTTGCTGCGCCAAGTCCTGTTGTCCCACAGAATGATCCTACCCTTTTGTTTACCAATGCGGGGATGAATCAATTCAAAGATGTTTTTCTGGGGCAAGGGTCACGTCCCTATACACGTGCCGTGAATTCCCAAGTTTGTGTACGTGTGTCTGGCAAACACAATGATCTTGAAGATGTCGGGTTTGATGGGACCCACCTGACTTCTTTTGAGATGCTTGGGAATTGGTCTTTGGGTGATTATTACAAAAAAGAAGCTATTTCTTGGGCCTGGGCTTTCATGACGGATGTCATGAAACTGCCCAAAGACCGTTTGTATGCCAGTATTTACACGACAGATCAAGAAAGCCTGGGGCTATGGCACACTGAAACCGATATTTCACATGACCATGTTTTGTTTTTTGGGGACAAAGAAAACTTTTGGGAAATGGGGAGAGGTTGGTCCCGTGGACCTGTTCCGAAATCTCATTTGGACTTGGGCCTTTGATGTTGTAATAAACAAGGCGCTTGCCACACATAGTGCGGTGAATGGCGATTGTGCGCTATGTTGAGCTTGGAATTTGCTTTATTCAATTCAATAGAGAGAAAGACAGATCTCTAACCCCGCTACCCAAAACATGTAGACACAGGCGCTGGTTTGGAAACGAATCACCGCTATTATTCAAGGTAAAACGTCTGCCTGCTGATGGGATTTATTTATCTACCATCAGAGATATCTGCCCTATCCGGTGTTGTTTATGATCCAGGTATGGCGGGTGTCCTTTCACAGGTTTGACTCAGATCTGCACACTGACCTTGGGATGGCAGACAATATTTTGCCTTCAATGAAGGTCATCGTGGTTACGCATACGCCAGGCCGATCTGTCGTGCGGCTCGGGTTATGCAACACAACTGGGTTTGAACCTGTTTTGTATAAATTAATACTGATTGTTGTCGCCAAAAATGGGCGACTATTTACCTCACTTGAGATTACAGCAACACAAAATCGAAGCTTTGGTAATGTGCAGAAGAAGAAAGCTTTTTGCGGGACATTGAGTGCTTCTCGGTACCGTTTGTTTAAGTAATTGGTGGATCAGGTGGTCGCTGCGGGTGAAACGGTCATCGCGGGTGCAGAAGCGTTCAAACTCTATGACACCTATGGGTTTCCGCTGGATCTCACCAGCTTAATGGCGAGAGAGCCTGACCATCGGTGGATGAGATGGCTATGACGTCGCACTCGCAGCGCAGCGGGCAATAATCCAGATACAACGAAGCTCAACCAAGGCGTTGCTAAAACAAAGGTGCTGGGGTGGTGAAGCGCGTATTGTGACAGATCCCGTAGATGCTTTGTATGGCTAGGCATCACACGGCTACGCATTTGCTCAATGCCGCCTTACGCCACGTGTTGGGCGATCATGTTCAACAGGCCGGTAGTTTGGTGGACACGGATCGTTTGCGCTTTGATTTTTCACATTACAAAGCGATGACGTCTGAAGAAATTGCTGAAGTGGAACGCTTGGTAAATGACAATATCTCGGATAACGTGGGTGTAAGCGCCTTCGAAACAAAATTAGATGAGGCAAAAGCCATGGGTGCTGCGGCATTATTTGGAGAAAAATACGAAGATGATGTTCGTGTAATCCAAATTGGTGAATTTTCACTGGAGCTGTGTGGTGGTACGCATGTTACTCAAACCGGTGAAATAGAGACTTTTAAACTCATTTCCGAAACGGCGATCGCTGCGGGGACCCGACGTATTGAAGCGATTGCGGGACGTGATCGAGTGGCAACCTATACGGCAGAAGGTATTGCGCTTGCACACAAAGATAACGATTCCCGTATTCAAAAAATAAAAGAAGTTTACGATGCACTTAAACGTTATGCGGCTATGCCGGAAATTCAAGTTCCGACATTCACGTACCCGGACAGTGTGATCGAAGCACAAGAGCAACGTGAGACCATTGATCAAATTCTCAAACATTTGGAAAAACAATTAGAGTCGGTTCAGGCACGTTTGGTATCTGAGAAAGCCGATTGTCTTTTGTCCGATGCTGCTGGACATGTTTTTGCGAAATTACCGACAGACTTTGATACCAAAATGAGCCGTTCTTTGGCCGAAAAATTGGTCAAAGAAAGAGCGTCGTTTATCGTTGTGCTACTCACTGAAAATGGGATGTTGATCGTCGCAAAAGGCAGTACGTCTCCTATCACAGAAGGCGCTTCCGGTATCTTGCGGCAACTCACAACGGTTTTGGGTGGTAAAGGTGGTGGTAAACCTGACTTTGCACAAGCTGGTGGGTGTTCTCCTGCAGCATTTGATGCGGCAATACAACAACTAGAACCCCTTTTGCGTGCTCATGAGTGACTATACTGATGAGGGCAAGGTCATGGCTTTGGATTATGGCCATAAACGTGTAGGCGTTGCATTCTCAGACCCTTTTAGAAGCTTTGCCCTTCCAGATACGGCTATTCTGAATAGCCCAAATTTGATTCAAGATATTATGACCATTGTGCGTGAGAAATGGGTCACGCACATTTTGGTAGGCTTGCCACTCCATATGAATGGTAGTGATACGCCACAAACAACGTTGACCAGAACTTTTGCTGTTGAATTGGCAAAAGAAGGTACCCCTGTGAGCTTTTGGGATGAGCGATTGTCCTCTCAAGCGGTAGAGCGTCAAATGCTCAGTACCGATGCGTCACGAAAAACGCGAAAAGCCAATGTGGATAGCCAATCTGCGGCGTTTATCTTGCAAGGTTTTTTGGACCGTCTAAAATCGCCCAACTATAAACCGACCCTTGTTGGTGACGTCTCCGTTGGTATTTCGGCACCTTTGAAAAAAACAGTAACACCCTTGGAGGAAACACATGACGACCTATAAAAATTCCGGTGTAGATATCGATGCCGGTAGCCATGCGTATCCCTCATCAAAGAACTTGTTTCGCGTACACACTCGCCCAACGTTTTGGGTGGATTGAGCCACTTTGCCAGCTTTTGAATTGCAGAGGCTATAAAAAACCGGTGTTGGTTTCCTGTACGGATGGCGTCGGTACCAAAATAAAACTAGCAGTCCAACATGGCTTTTTGGATACTATTGGGATTGATTTGATTGCCATGTGCGTCAATGATCTGATTTGTACGGGTGCGAAGCCCCTCTTCTTTTTGGACTATATTGCCTGTCATAAGCTTGTTCCCACCCAAATGGAAGAACTACTCAAAGGCATGACGGATGGCTGTTTGCAGTCTGATTGCTCCCTTGTTGGCGGTGAGATGGCTGAAATGAATGATGTCTATAAAGAAGGCGAATTGGATCTCGCAGGGTTCAATGTCGGGGTGGTTGAAAAAGACGCCATCATTGATGGGTCACGTGTTGCCCCTGGTCAGTATGTCTATGGTCTGGCTGCCTCTGGTGTTCATAGCAATGGTTACTCCTTGGCCCGAAAAATTCTGGACCAAACCACCGGTGAGGTTCACGCTAAACTGGTCAAAAATTTGCAAGTGCCGACGAAAATATATGTCCGAGATATTGCACGTATTTTGGCAGAAAATCCTGGACACATTTCCTCTATTGCCCATATCACGGGTGGTGGTTTTGCAGAAAACCTGATGCGTGTCTTGCCTGAGAATATTTCTATTACCGTGCAAAAAAAAGACTTCCCTACCCTCGATGTTTATACCACGCTCCAGTCGGTGGGCAAGGTCACGGACGAAGAGATGTTCCGTGTTTTCAATATGGGCATTGGGATGGTGGTCATTTCTGATAAAGAATTGACGGATTCGGAACTTATTTTCTTGGGACGTACGGTTGCGGGTCCAAAATCTGTGGCCGTGGTCTAATGACAACATCACCAACGTCACAAGACGATAAGCCCGTAGCACCCTTGTCCTTGGGCATTTTGATTTCTGGACGTGGCTCCAATATGAAAGCCATTTATGGCGCTATCCAAGATGGCGAAATCAATGCTCATATTGCGGTAGTGGTCAGTGATAATCCCGAATCCGAAGGATTGGCATGGGCTGCCGCAAATGGTCTCAAAACAGCTTCTTTTTCAAGACAAGCTTTTGCTAAGAAATCTGATTTTGAAACAGCTATTTTGAAAACACTTGCGGATCATGGCGTCGATTGGGTAGTGCTCGCTGGATATATGCGCTTGGTGGGCAAAACATTATTGACCCCTTATCAAGGTCGTATGGTGAACATCCACCCTTCTTTGCTTCCGGCATTTCCTGGTTTGCATGCCCAAGCCCAAGCCTTGGCCTATGGCGTCAAGGTGTCTGGCTGTACGGTACACTTGGTAGACAATACGATGGATGGGGGTCCTATCATCGCCCAAGAAGTTGTGCCTGTCTTGCCAGAAGATACGGTAGCAAGCTTGTCTGACCGTATTTTGTCCGTTGAACATGTTCTTTTTTCGAGAGTATTAAAGGTCATTTCCCAAGGATTCTAATGACAGATTGTCTTTGGGAACTCTCGTTGGTCTTATGTTTTATTGGGTGATGCCCATTTGTTACGTTTAGATGTAACAACCGTAAATTTTTTAAGGAGTTTTTATTATGCGTGCCCTCATTAGTGTATCCGACAAAACAAACCTTATCCCTTTTGCCAAAGACTTGGTGGCTATGGGTGTTGAAATCATTTCTACAGGTGGCACAGCGAAACTGCTGTCTGAGAATCATATTCCGGTCAAAACAATTGATGAAATCACTGGGTTTCCAGAATGTTTGGATGGTCGGGTCAAAACCTTGCATCCGAAGGTACACGGGGGGCTTTTGGCTGTCCGTAGCAGTGCCAAACATATGGCTACTTGTCGTGAGCTTGGTATTGAAATGATCGATATCGTGGTGGTGAATCTCTACCCGTTTGAAGCCACAATTGCAAAACCCGATGTTGCTTTTGAAGAAGCCATTGAAAATATTGATATCGGCGGACCGTCCATGTTGCGTTCTGCTGCAAAAAATCATGCGTCTGTGACGGTCATCGTATCACCTGAACGCTATAGTGAGATTAGTGCTGAATTGCGTAAAGACGGTGTTGTTTCTGCGAAAACACGTGGTCTTCTAGCGCTCGATGCCTTTTCACATACAGCCGCTTATGATGGCATGATTGCCCAATTTCTCAAATCGCGTCTCACCGAAAATGAAGCGATGCCTGAAGAAATAAATGTATCTCTTTCGTTGGTGTCTAACTTGCGTTATGGTGAAAACCCCCATCAAAAAGC
>JAGYJO010000054.1 GCA_018402095.1 bacterium | reverse complement strand
AAACATGCTCCGCGAATATTTACAGTACAAAATATTGGAATATATTTATGCCACTGAAGAAGGCCAATCGCTTGTCTTCATGGGTGGCACCGCACTGCGAATTGTCCACCAACATAACCGTTTTTCAGAAGATTTAGACTTTGATAATCGTGGCTTAGAGGCAAAAGATCTCGATGCGCTTTCTGTAAAAATAGGCGATAAATTGAGACAAGAAGGCTACCAAGTCGAAATCCAAAGCCTTCACAGAAATGCCTATCATTGCAAAATCAAAATCCCAAATCTGTTACAGGCAGAAGGGTTGTCCCATCTGAAAGAAGAAAAGATCCTCATACAACTAGATGCAGAACCTCAGAATTCATCATATGAGGCCCAATCCGTCTTACTCAATCGTTTCGATGTCCTCACGCGTGTCAGAGTGGTCCCCATAGCCACACTACTCGCACAAAAGCTTTACGCCGCTTTTCGTAGAAAACGCATCATGGGGCGTGACTTCTATGACATTATGTTTTTGTGGCCACAAACAGCGCCTGACTATCTCTACCTCACAGAAAAGCTTGGTATCCCCGACAAAATCGCATTAAAAACATATCTCGAAACAAGTGCCAAAAACATCGCATTCGAAACACTGGCACAAGATTTGAGCCCTTTCGTTTTTCAACCCACTGACGCCAAAAAAGTAGCATTATTCCCAGACTGGATTCAAAGTATATAATCTGAATGCAAAGCAACAAAAAAAAACGACTATTTTTTCGAGTGTCGAAAAAATAGTCAAAAGGAACACTCATGACAAACACAAACACCCCCTATACCGTCCACCCCACGGCCATCGTCGACGAAGGCGCACAAATAGGCGAAGGCTCCCGCGTTTGGCATTGGACACACGTCTCTGCGGGTGCGGTAATCGGCAGCCAGGTCTCACTCGGTCAAAACGTCTTTGTGGCCAACCGTGTAACCATCGGCAACCACTGCAAAATCCAAAACAATGTCTCAATCTACGACAATGTCTTCCTCGAAGATGGCGTTTTCTGTGGACCCAGCATGGTGTTCACCAATGTCTACAACCCCAGATCCCTCGTCACCCGCAAACACGAATACAGAGACACCCGAGTCAAAAAAGGAGCCACACTGGGTGCCAACTGTACCATCGTTTGTGGCATCACGATTGGCGAATACGCCTTCGTCGGCGCCGGTGCCGTGATCAACAAAGACGTCAAACCCTACGCCCTCATGGTCGGCGTCCCTGCCCGACAGATCGGATGGATGAGCCAATACGGAGAACAACTCGACCTTCCCCTCACCGGCGACGCGGAGACTGTCTGCCCCTATACAGGTATGCAGTATGTCTTGCGCGATGACGTAGTGACCACCGCGTAAATCCCCTAAAAGGGTGTGATTCATCACGCCCTTTTAGGCGTTTTTATTCCAAAGGGCTTTCCCTCTTTGGATCCCATGTATGAGCACTGAGGATCTCGAAGCGCGACATTTTATGCACATGACAAGCCCTTCCCAGATGACGAAGCGGACCTCTACATGACATAATCACAAGACTACTCAAAAAAGGAACATCACAACTATGCAACACCTTGACCCCCCCACTATCGCCATCATTGGGCTCGGCTATGTCGGTCTACCCCTAGCCGTTGAGTTTGGTAAAAAATACAAAACAATCGGTTTCGATATCAACAAAAAACGCATCGCAGAACTAAAGGCCGGCATAGACAATACACAAGAAGTATCTCCAAAAGAACTCACAACAGCGCAGCATATACAATACAGCACAGATCTTGAGAGTCTCAAATCAGCCAACATCTACATCGTCACGGTCCCAACTCCCATCGACGAACACAAAGCCCCAGACCTCACACCACTAAGAAAAGCATCTGAAACCGTCGGGAATGTCCTTCAAAAAGGAGATATAGTGATCTATGAATCAACAGTATATCCCGGCGCCACCGAAGACGTCTGTATTCCTATCATCGAAAAACACTCTGGACTCATCTTCAATCAAGACTTCTTTGCAGGCTATAGCCCTGAGCGTATCAATCCTGGCGACAAAGAACACCGGGTCACCACGATCAAAAAAGTCACCTCCGGCTCTACCCCAGAAATCGCAACCATCGTCGATAACCTGTACGCCAGCATCATCACCGCCGGCACCTACAAGGCCAGCAGCATCAAAGTCGCCGAAGCCGCAAAGGTCATCGAAAACACCCAGAGAGACCTCAATATCGCCTTAATCAACGAACTCGCCATTATTTTCAACAAGCTGGGTATCGACACACTGGAAGTCCTAGAAGCCGCAGGTACCAAATGGAACTTCTTACCCTTTCGTCCAGGCCTCGTGGGTGGCCACTGTATCGGCGTAGACCCCTACTACCTCACCTACAAAGCCGAATCTATTGGCTACCATCCCGAAGTCATACTCGCAGGTCGCCGTATCAATGACGGGATGGGCAGATACGTTGTCTCCCAACTCCTCAAAGCCATGATCAAAAACAAAATCCACGTGGTAGGCGCAAAAGTGCTCATCTTGGGTCTGACATTCAAAGAAAATTGTCCTGACATTCGCAATACAAAAATCGTCGATATCCGCGAAGAACTCCTTGAATACGGCATACACGTGGACAGCTATGACCCCTGGGCTCCCCCATCAGAAGTTCATCATGAATACGGATTCACACCAATAGCCACGCCGACACCTGGCCAATATGACGCGATCATCATCGCTGTCGCACACCATCAGTTCAAAACACTAGGTACCGCTGGCATTCGTGCCTTTGCAAAACCCAAAGCCATCGTCTATGACCTCAAAAACATTCTGCCAAAAGACGATGCCGATTTGAGGTTGTAAAAAATTGTAGGGCGAGGTCTCCTCTCCCTGTTTCACCATGTTCAATCCGGCATCAATGCCTACGAAGGACCTATTTCCCTTCGTAGACATTGGGCTGTTTCAAAAGGACATCGTCCCCGTGAAGACTATGTCCTTAAAAAGGCAAACATTGAGTTACGCTTAGGTACCGCATGTGTATCGGCGGATCCTCCCGCAACCTTATGCTCAGGGTTTTTAGCATTCAAGCTTCTGAAGAAACGCATCTTTGTTGCAATAGAATTATCAAACCAAAGATTCTAGCAAGCGTTGAGTACTGGCAACCGCTCATCATTCAAAGCGGCTACCCATTTGTGATCATCAGTATCTGCAAAACAGAGTTCTGCTTCATAGTGTCTATTAAAGTCGAGACATCACTCGCGTACATATCCAGAAAGCTATGCTTATCGGCAGTAGACGCAAGATGATTCCGTAAAATCTTCAACGATTGAAGTGCGCCGCTTCGCTGCTAGACGCTACAGATGACGCACCAGGAGTATCCATAGTAGCAGGTGCTAAACGTTACGTCTTCACCAGCGACAAATGAGGATGATGCTACCTCGGTAAAATGTCTTCATCAGACTCTGATGGCGTATTAGGTCCTCGAAGAGTTGCTCTCGAGCCTCAGTGGATCCTGAGGAATCAATCATCGATACATCCACAATTGAAACAGGATTCACAGTCGTTTCAAGTGGACCAAAGAATGCTCCTTTGTCGCGAAAAAGGAGCTTCGTCTTTCCCATTGATACATGGGCATTGGGACATACCTGCCGGAGATAACCGCGCAGTTGAAACAGGTCTAGCAGGAATTTCAGATGAGTATTGAAACAAGATCCCGTGGTTACGAGAACGACGTCAGCAAGACTCATAAGTAGGCTTAATACAAAACTATTCCTGAAAGAAAACGGCTGAGGACTCAAAGGTTTATGTGTGTTCTTTTTCAAACATATATGTTCCTGAACTGGTGATCGAGGCTCTTTCCTATCAGATTGTACGGCAATATTTAATGAGACACCCTCATACTTCCCGCCTTGAGGAGAAGGCGTGCGCGACGGTTTACTTATCCGTTCCGGCGAAGGAGCCATAAAAACACCCCTGGCCCACATATCATCAGTCAGCTACAGGTCTATCCACGACCTTCCCCTACTCTCTGAAGTGGTAGGCTGTACGCTATACAGTTCTCAGCCGCAGCAACTGCGGGAACTCCAAAACAGAACCTGACGGCAAGTCCACCCGATAATGAAGGAAGCGCCCCAGACTCACCATAGAGTCTGTGCGCGCAAAGGAAGATGGGATTGAACTCCCGCCGGCCATACCTAGAGAGGGACGTCTATCCAGCGATTCTCCTCTAAACCCCGTGACGATATTCCTGAAAGAGCACCAGCATCATCCTCTCAGTATCGGGGAGTAGAACTTCGTGACAGTAGAAGGTTCCCGCGATGGGAATAAATTGATACTACTGGTACTGGTACTGGTACTGGTACTGGTACTGGTGCTGGTGCTGGTACTGGTACTGGTACTGGTACTGGTGCTGGTGCTACTAGAAAGCCCCAACGCCTTCGCATGCTCACTTTTTTAAAATGAGCAATTTCACTTTTGAGCCTATTAGCCATGTTGAATGAAGGAGATGATTGGAGACAATCCTGATAACGCTGTTGTAAATTTTGATATTCTGCTTTTTTATCAGTTACGTCTTGTTTGTAGGTTATTCTTTCATCAGCCGTCTTTGATATTCGCCAAAATGAGAATCTGCTGACTGGCCTGTATTGAAGAGAAAGAGATGTGAACGTAAAGCACCTAAAGAAAGAGGGATTGTTGCCCCTCGTGTATATCCTTCAGTGCTAAGCCAAAACACTTTTGTCACAAAAGGATCTCTCATTTCCATTGCTTTTGTGATCATTGTATTACCAATGCAATGACATGCAGGAAGCGTGTGTTGGCGGTGTCCGATAGTCCGACTCCTAACGACTGCTGCTGCAAAAGGCCTGGCAAAGCTTTATTGATAGTCACCGAGAAACACTAGTCTTGTCTGGCGCTAAAAACTGGATTTACAGGAATTGAGAATCAGCTCAAAACTTGTTGTTGTAGGATACTATACACATGCCTTGGTGTAGTCGGATTGTTGTATATTCATGTAATTAGTCCATTATCATATTAAAGTGATCATCAACAGAAGCATCTACGGTTATTATCGGTTTATTTCTGGAAAAATTTCTATTTTTTTACTTCAATTTTCTAATATAGCCAATCCAAAATGGATTGCTGGTTTTGTAGTGTATAAATTCAACCCAACCAACCCCGCCCACAACGCTGTGCCCACCCTAGCGCAATCAAATAAAAGAAAAACTCCGCGGAAACGACCGGTTGTCAGTTTTTAGTTTTTAGTAAACAACCTAACTACAACCTCTAGGAAAGTAGGACGTTGTGGTGCCCGATATATGGGCCTGTTTTGAGGTGAAGGTGGCAATGCGCCCCCTCAGTAACTGATCATGTTAGCTGGCCTTATTCAGACTAAAGATAGTTGTCCATCGGGACGAACAGGTGATCCATCGCGGATAGCGCGTTGAGGTGTTTCAGGCCCAAATAAAGAGGTTCCCACAAGAGAAGGGTTATTGTTCGGTAACGGAGAAGCCAATGGGTCCCGGACCAAATAGTCGTCGAGAGGGGGTCACCGGTGAGTTAGTACCAAACAATGACAGGCCGCTTGCAGTAATGCACCAAGGAAAGGACGACGCGGCGGGGTGGCCAGCACTGGGGTCGTCGTACCCGATGTACCCTCCCGCAGGATTGATATAGGTGATCCATCAGGACGAACAGATGCCCCTCGGGAAAGAATAGCCCGTCGAGGGGTGTGATCCCCAGCGAAAGTGTTTAACCCAAAAAGTGCTATAGTTCGGGAACGAAGACGCTAATGGGTCCGACCAAGCGGTCGTAATGGACTAACACCAAATGGAAACAGGTTTCAGGCGAATTTCCACCGGAAATACTACGAGGTGGGTGAAAAACAATGGCGATGTCGTAGTCGATACACCACCTCGCCGGCTGGATTACCTTGCTGACGAATTTCCACCGGAATTGTTGCGAGGTGGCGTCACTGGCGGTGTAGGCGATGCATTAACAAAGTTGAGGACGAGCGTCTTGGTTGTGTAACGGGTTCTTCCATGCTCATTCGCCAATGATGCAAGCTGCAAGCTAAGCAAGATATCAGCTTCAGTCATTTCCATCACGTTACGCCTCTATGGCAAAATCAATAACTGGGAACTGGTCTGGCTGCCTGGCGCTGCGCTGTAGTCCACGTACGCCGCCGTGGCTGGGGCTCTATAATTGCTGACGACGCTGTCGATGCACCACCTCCGTCTGCCGAATTATCTGGGACACGCTGCTAGGTGACGGAAACGGCACCTCTGTAGGTGATAAGACAGACGATGTCGTAGTCTGCATACTTGATACCCCACCTCCGCCTGCCGAATGATCTGGGGGCACGCTACGAGATAGAGGAACAGGCTCTGTAGTCGGCATACTTGATGCCCCACCCCCGCCGGCTGGATTATCTACTGGGTCTACGAGAGTAAACCGTTCTGAGGCTCTGACGAAATACGGTCTACTAGAAGTACTAGATCGAGGAGTTGCCCCTGTAGGCGATTCGACAGACGATGTCGTAGTCGGCATACTTGATACCCCACCTCCGCCTGCCGAATTATCTGGGGACACGCTGCTAGGTGACGGAAACGGCACCTCTGTAGGCAATGCGACAGACGATGTCGTAGTCGACACTACTATGGGCAATACAGTCGGTGACGGCATACGCGATGCACCACCTCCGCCTGCCGAATTAGTGTCTACTGGGGGCACGCTGCGAGATGGCGGAACCGGCACTGAGTTCGGGATATGCCGGGAAAGAGGTCCATGCTGTCCAACGGAATCGGGAAATTTAAGAGCGTCGGTCATAGCCGGAATATCCCCTCTCCGCTCGGCATTACTATACGCTTCTAATTTACTTTTCAAAGCATTCAAACGGCTATACTGCGACAGATCGCCACTATTCGTATCAAGTAACTGTTGATAAGTATCATTCAAACTCATAGCCTTGATTTTTAGAGCTGATTTTTCGGATTCTTGAATAGCTGTATCTAACCGAGTCAAAGCATCAGACAAAAACAACCGCCCCTGCAAAACGTCTAATTGTCGGTTAGAAGAGGTTCCCTCATGGATATTTTTCAGGGTTTCTAAGGCTATTTTTCGAGCAGTCGGATCTTTAATCGCATTTGCTTCGTTGAAAATCACATTCGCCAAGTCAGAACAAAGACGAAAATTATCGTTATGCATCCCCATTTTGGGCATCAGTTTAGAAGTACGTTTATTTAAAACAGCTAAAAAATCTTTTTCAATAATCTCCGAAGAGATAGATTTTGTATCTGGCAATAAAACCTTGCGGGATTCAGTCCGCGAAGATGAAGAAGATGAGAAGGGGCTAAAAGACTTTAGCTTGACAGAAGAAAACCCAGCTGGTGTTAGGTTCATAATAAGAAGTCCTTTCTCTTGAGAGAGAGAGTAAGTAAAAGGTATTTTCCCTCTTATCGGTTTGTTTTAGAAAAAATTTCACTTTTTTTGTAATTTTTTTTCAGAAGTAGCATTCTGGGTTCCTATTCTTCTAAAAATGGGCTCTGTCGCGAAATACCCCATCTGCACAATTTTCGTTCAGTTTATGTAGCTCCGCTACACCGCACTTCACGAGAAATGGCACATCTGGGACATTTGGCGACATCGCAATACAGGCCCCATTTCTATTTCGCGACAGCCCCAAATGGGCTTGCCGTATACCCATCCCAAAATGAATGGTTGGTTTTTTCATGTATGGATTCAAAGCCATACACGCCATTTTGGATCGGCTATAGCCGTCCCAACTTATTAATTTTGGTCGCTAAAGACTCAACTGGCCTCAAAGCTCAAAACGCGTTCATCAACGATCACATCGGCAGACGTCACAGGTCGCGTGAGAAACAAGCCTTCCAATGTGGTGCAACGACTCAACGCCACATAGGTCTGGCCATGCGCAAAGGCACCCTTCCCGAGATCTATCGCCACGGTGTCATAGGTCAACCCCTGCGCTTTGTGAATCGTCACCGCCCACGCCAACCGCAGAGGAAACTGGGTAAAAGCCCCCAATGGCTCCTCTTTCACAGAGTTCGATTCGTCCTGATACACATAGCGAATCTTTTCCCATCTCTCTTTTTTGACTTCATAAATCGCACCATCGATTTCAACTTCTATCATCTCATCGGTAAGACGATAGACACGACCAATACTGCCATTGACCCACCGTTTGTCTTTGTCGTTTTTGAGCATCATGACCTGTGCCCCTTGTTTGAGTTGCAGCACCGCTTCGGTTGGAAAAGCAGACGCCTCCAAAGCCCCAGACACTTTTGCTTCGTACGTAAAAACAGAGCTCGGCAAATTGGCCATACGATAGGCATTGATCTGATTGACTTTCGCATTGGTCGTCGCCAAGGTCAAAATATTGCCACTGGGAACGCAAAGATTCGCCCGTGAATTCAAAGCTTCCATCATTTCTTCGCTAGGATTGCCATCACGAATACCATTGAGAATTAATTTAAAGTAAGCATCTTTTTGGCGAAAAATGTGACTCAATACCAATACCGCCAATGGGGTATCCCGCCACACCATGGCATCAAAAAAATAAAAACCACCATACATGTCATTAAAGTACGGGTACAAGGAGCGATCTACAACCGGTGGCAATTGAAACAAATCACCAAACATAATCAATTTCACGCCACCAAAGGGCTCTGATGAACGCCTCGCCATCCGCAAAATATGATCAATCGCATCCATCAAATCAGCACGTACCATCGACACTTCATCAATGATCACCATATCAATATGCCGCAACAACTCGCCGGCACGACGATGCAACACAGAACTCTCTGGGGCCACCAACCCTGGCGCAATACCAAACAATGAATGAATGGTTTGCCCTCCAATATTAAGCGCCGAAATACCCGTTGGTGCGGCTACGACAACGGTTTTCGAGGTGTTATAGCGCAAATACTGCAGCAGCAGCGATTTCCCGGTACCTGCTTTACCCGTAATATAGAAATGACTATCTGAGGTTTCTATATCATGAAAGATTTTTGCTTGTTCATCACTCAGTGTGATATCTGAAATATCCAGTGGTACCGCGTTATGGTTCATAGGTCATGATCATGGGGGACCTTCCCCACATTGTCCAGTTGGGACTGTTGCAAAATGCGCCATGCTGCGTCAGTACTCGCAAAAAAAATCCTCACTTACGCACGGTAAGCGCCGGTTTTTTTAGATCGAGATCCTTGCCTGACACATT
>JAGYJO010000053.1 GCA_018402095.1 bacterium | reverse complement strand
GGGGAGGCTAGGAGGGGTTTTGCACCATCCTGCCCAATCGAGGTTCAGACAATGGGGTTCGGTATTTGGTGAAAAATGGGGGTATGCGTTTTATCGGATAAAAACAGGGCATGCGTATTATCGGATAAAAACAGGGCATGCGTATTGTTGGTTGAAAACAGGGTCATGCGTATTGTTGGTTGAAAACAGGCAACCACGGGGGGGATCGCCCCTACGGTGTCGGACCATGCGGTATTTTTTTATCCCATCCATCTCAAAAATCCTGCTGTATCCTGGTTCAAGACAAGGAAGACAAACAACCGCCGACGACATGTGCGCCTGCCCTGTCCCTCCCTTGATAAGGGGAGGCTAGGAGGGGTTTTGCACCATCTTGCCCAATCGAGGTTCAGGGGTCAGAGAATGGGTTTTGGTATTTGGTGAAAAATGGGGGTATGCGTATTATCGGATAAAAACAGGGCGACCACGGGGGGATCGCCCCTACGGTGTCGGACCATGCGGTGAAAACCCAAAACGCCCCCTATTTAAACCGCAAATCCAACGTACATGGAAACTCTCCACACCCCTCGGATTTGGGCAACACCATCTTCCCCGGACTATGCCCCATAGCCTCGAAACGGGACAGTTTCCGGCCTTCCGCTTCGTTTTCATTCACGGGAAAAAGGTCATAATTACGCCCGCCGGGATGCGCCAAATGGTAGCGGCAGCCGCCTAGGGAGCGCCCCATCTGCGTGTCCAGTAAATCAAATACCAAAGGCACATCCACCGGTAGCGTGACGTGGAGACTGGAGGGTTGCGCCCATGCCTTGAATCGGACACCGGCCACATACACCCCATTTTCAGACGTGGGCATGAGCGGAATAAGTCGCCCATTACAGGTCACCACATGGCGTCCCGGCTGAATACCGCGCACTGTCACCTGTACCCGCTCCACACTGGCATCTACCGCACGGCTCATGCCACCCCCGGCAGGTTCCTCACCCATCACCGGCCATGCCTCTAGCGCGGTGTGTAGAGACAGCCGCGCAGCCCCCAGATGCACCTCGCCACAGAGCGGGAACCGAAAGGCAAAAAACGGGTCGAACCATGCCTCGGGAAAGACATAGCCCCCCGCGCTGAGCTGATGCAACACATCACGAAAATCCTCACGCAGAAAATGAGGCAACATAAATTTGTCCTGCAATTGGGTGCCCCAGCGGATCAATTTTCCGGTATACGGGGTTTTCCAAAATTGGGCGATCAGGGCACGCACCAGCAAAGTCTGGAGCAAATGCATCTGGGGATGGGGCGACATCTCAAACCCGCGCATCTCCAAAAGTCCCAAATTGCCCGTGCTGCTATCGGGACTACAGAGTTTGTCGATACAAAATTCCGCACGGTGGGTATTCCCCGTGAGATCCACCAACAAGTTGCGAAACAGTCTGTCGACGATCCAACCGGGGATTTCTGCACCCGGTTTCGGCAACTGCTGAAAGGCAATTTCGAGCTCATACATCGCGTCATGACGGGCTTCATCGATGCGTGGCGCTTGGCTGGTCGGTCCGATATACATCCCCGAAAACAGGTAGGACAAGGACGGGTGGTTTTGCCAAAACGAGATCAATGACCGCAGCAAATCAGGACGCCGCAAAAAGGGGCTATCTTTAGGGTTGGCGGCACCTAAGACGATATGATTGCCACCACCGGTTCCCACCCGACGGCCATCGAGCATAAATTTTTCGGCGGATAGCCGTGCCGTTCTGGCAGTGTCGAAGACGGTATTTGTGATGTCTTTCAGCGATTCCCAGTTCTCAGCCGGCTGAACATTGATTTCCAAAACCCCCGGATCCGGCGTGACACTGAAATGGGACAACCGGGCATCCCGAGGCGGTAAATACCCTTCGAGGACCACCGCGGTTTGGGTCGCCTCACATGTCGCCTCTATGGCGGAAATCAGGTCTAGGAAATGCTCCCCCCAAACCACGGGAGGCAAAAAGAGATGCAAGGTCCCACCACGTACTTCGGCACAGAGGGCGGTACGTACGCTCCCGTTGGGGTCATCTTTGAACGTATCGTCTGAAACAATGGGTATGCGATGAGGGGGGCTTGGGAGCGGTTCTTGTATCACAAACGTGTCTCTTTTCGGACAAACATCGGCGTCGTAATCCTCCGGATACGGCAACCCGCCCAAAGGCAAGCGAAAGCCAATCGGCGAATCCCCCGGCATGAGAATGAGATGGGGACTGCGAAACTGCCATGCATTGCTCACCCAGCGGTTTCTTTTGTAAGAGTAATGCAAGGGCAACACATAGCCAACGGGGCTATTTAGGTCTTTTTCCATCAAAATCTGTAGACGTTCACGTTCGGCTTTTTCGAACACATCCGCCGTCATCATCTCGTCTTCGAGCGGTAGTTTGCGCTCTTTCCAGAGGTAATAGGCCGTGTCTTCACGTGTGGGCAAAACGTATTTTTCCGGGAGTCCCAATTGGCTGGCCAGACAGGTGAGAAAGGTCTCTGCGGTTTGGACATCATGGCTCAAATCCTTATTCGGATCTGCCAGCCAAGCGTCATTTTGCCAAATCGGCTGCCCATCTTTGCGCCAAAACTGGGTCATCGCCCAACGGGGCAATAGCTCTCCCGGATACCATTTTCCCTGGCTAAACATGGGCAAGCCATGCGGTGCAAAGTGCGCACGCAGACCATCAAACATGGTTTTCCCCAATGTTTTTTTGTCCCCACCCAAAGCGGCGTAATGCCATGCGTTATGCTCTCTATCATCCAGAGAGACAAAGGTCGGTTCGCCACCCATCGTGAGCCGAACCTCTTGTTTATTTAGCGCCTTGTCGACTTTTTTACCCAATGTATCGATAGCTTTCCATTCAGCTTCTGAGTATGGTCGCGTCACACGGGGCGCTTCCGTGAGCCGGGTGAGCGTCATCTCGTGATGGAGTGTGGACCGCACATTGTCTTCGAGACAACCGGTGACCGGTGCCGCACTCGAGGGATTCGGCGTACAGCAAAGGGGAATATGCCCCTCACCGGTAAAAAGTCCTGATGTCGGATCCAGCCCTATCCACCCCGCACCTGGCAAATACACTTCCGTCCAGGCATGTAGATCGGTGAAGTCCACGTCGGTCCCAGACGGCCCATCTAGGGATTTGGTGTCGGCTGCCAGCTGGATCAGATAGCCAGAGGCAAACCGCGTCGCCAAGCCCAAGTGCCTCAACGCCTGACAGAGAAACCATGCCATATCCCGACAAGAGCCCGTCCCCAAACGCAGCGTCTCGGCACATGACTGCACACCCGGCTCCAAGCGCACGACATAGCCCAGGTCTTGGTGAAGCCGGTGATTGATCCCCACGAGAAAATCAATCATCCGCTGTTCGCCACAGTCGGTTTTCGCTACCCATTCACGCAAGGTGCCGCTGGTATCTTTGAGCTCCAAATAGGGCAATAATTCGTCTCTGAGTTCCGGTGCGTAGACAAAGGGAAAGGCAGAGGTTTCTTTTTCCAAGAAAAAATCGAAGGGGTTAAATACCCGAATCTCCACGATCACATCAACGTCGATTTTGAATTCGCTAATTTTCTCAGGAAAGACCACCTTGGCCAAAAAATTCCCAAAAGGGTCCTGCTGCCAATTGATGAAGTGATCCGCCGGCGCAATATTCAGCGAATAGGATTGAATCGGCGAGCGCGCATGTGGGGCAGGACGCAACCGAATGGTCTGCATATCCAGAGACGCGGGACGGTCATAGCTGTAATGGGTACGGTGGTGTAAGGCGACGGTAATACTCATAGGGTTGGGGTGCTTTCTTTGGGGGTAGTAGATTTTGAAAGGTCAGACATAGTGTGGATCTTCTTGCCATCGTTGAAGGTTCGTTTCGATATATTGCACAATTTTCAGGTAGGATGCAGCATCCCGAATAATATGGTCGTGATAATTTCGCTGCCAAACGGGCACCGCAGGCGTTTGTCGGGACAGGTTAATCAAACGTGTGCATCGGGCTTTAAACCCACGGACAATTTTCCCAACTGTAACGGTATCATGTCTATGTCCCCCGTAGGGGCGTGATTCCTTTGCGGTTGGGATGCCGCCGCGATCGCTGGAATCCAATCCATGCCTCCCGTAGGGGCGTGATTCATCACGCCCTTGGATGTCACACACTGTAATGTTAGGGGACGCGATAGTGTTAGGAGACAAACTAATGTTAGGGGGCAAAATACCGTTAGGAGACAAACTAATGTTAGGGGGCTCTATACCATTAGAGGGAGCAATATTGATGAGATGGAGGTTGATAGAGGACGTTATATTATTAGAGGCATGAATTGTAGTCTCTTGAGTGATGAATGCTGAGGCACTGCAGGTTTGGCATCACAAATAAATGTCATAAGAAATTATGACAATGATGTAGATACCATTCCATACTGAGTACACAATACCACCAAATTTATTTGGGCACTCATTCGATGGTCAATGCGATATCGCCGCAAACATACACAAACCGGCGGCTGCATTAAGAGGAGCCAGGGAAAGTGCATAATCCTGATTGACTGTAGTCATAACCATGACACCAGGGACCGGGACGGTAGACGGTGATTGTACGGTCATAGTTGCGCCATTCACTTTACCAGGGCGCAATGAATATAGGGCGCAATGAATTGCGCCCCCATGCAGAAACGTTCTTTGGGGGTTTTGCCTGACTTTATCACCTGTAGGGGTGTGATTCATCACGCCCTTGATGTCACACCATGGAATATCGCGCCATGCGGTAATCACCCCTACGCCAGGGAAGAATAGATTCAAAGGGTCAGCCCTTGAAATCTTATATTTCGCTCTGCAA
Organism: bacterium; assembly: GCA_018402095.1. Taxonomy (GTDB): domain Bacteria; phylum Margulisbacteria; class Marinamargulisbacteria; order SXXA01; family SXXA01; genus M30B43. Next base: position 4,635 of record JAGYJO010000053.1, on the reverse strand, counting down.
AGCTGCTGAAATAATGTTTTTCGTACTGCCTCCTGCACCCCCCATCTAGGAAGTGATTACGCGCCATGGTATGTGACGCCATGCGTAAAATATCGCGCCCGGGTATGGCAACGTCCTGGTACATCACACCTTGTTGAACCAACCCTATCACAGGGCGCATTACGTTATAGGACCCATTACGTTATAGGGCGAAATGAATTGCGCCCCTACAAAAACATTCGGGGTTTTGCCCGATTCCCCCATCACCTGTAGGGGCGTGATTCATCACGCCCTTGGATGCCGCGCCATGTTGAACACCCCCACACCAATCCCTTCCCAACACTCCCCTCGATTCTCTATACTACGGACCTCTCTATTCCAAGTTATTCAAAAGGGTTCTCATGTTTAAACCGCCGTCTTTTGCCAGTGACATTATCGCCTTTAATTTTGATGGAATGGCATCACCGTCTATCTCGATCACATTGCCAAAACACCAAGCAAGCCACTCTCTCTCCCGAGGATGGGGACTCGGTTGGTACCCCGAGGACAAACAGTCCGCCATGGTCACCAAAGACACCTCCGCCCATGACACCCAAATTTTGATGGGCGCTATTATTGAATGGGCCAATTTTAGATCCACCTCTTTTCTCTGCAAAATATTGTCCGCAAAAGAAGGCTATAGCCACGCCGAAACACAGCCTTTTTCACGCAGCTTTGCCGGTCGGGACTGGCTGTTTGTCCACAATGGCTACCTAGACAAACAAGCACTCGAAAAACTCCACGCTGACAAATCTCGCTTTTTGGAGCCCCTGGGTCAAACGGATTCAGAGCTCGCGTTTTGCAATCTCTTGGCCAAAGTAGCAGAGAGCAGCGCACGCACCATAGCCGATCTTGATCCCACGTTGCTGCATTCTTGGTTCCAACGCTTTGATGCGCTAGGTAGCTCAGACATGTATTTCACAGACGGCAGCAGCATGGTCTTTTTCCAAGGATCCCAATCCCCGAAACAATTACGATACAGCCGTATACAACCCCCAAAAAACAGAGACTTATACACCTCCGAAGTTGCGAAAATAAAACTCAATGACCCCCGAGACAGTTACCGCACAGCTTTCGTCATGAGCTCAGCGCCTTTTTCGACTGGGGACTGGACCCCGATGATACCTGGGCAATTGCTCATCGTGAGACAAGGACTCATTGTCTGGGACAGTGTTCTCGCATCAGGGTCACAGCTCATGAACAAGCTCGTCACGGCACCAACCATCAAAGCACCTATCACCCCACATGTGCCGACACTGAATTCCCAGAATCATGTGCTAAACGTACGGGCCATGACACAAACCCTCACGGGTGAAGCCCTGCATTACCGACTTTTTGAGGTCACACATACCACCGAATATAGCTATTCTGAACCGGTCGAACACAGTACCCACCTGTTCCGGCTGCAACCCACAGATGACCCCATTCAAGAAGTCGAACACGCCACACTCTCTATTTCGTCACCTACCGAAGAAATCCAGTTTGAAGACGTGTTTGGCAACCAAGCCATCCACTGCGTCATAGACCAACCCTACAAAAAACTCTCCGTCAAAGCCATCAGCCGGGTCAAAGTATTTGCAACCCCACCAGACAACCACAATCTCTCACGACGCCAAACATCCATTCCCTTGGTCTGGATGCCATGGCAGCGTCAGATGATGATGCCATACCTGCTACCCGCTGAGCTACCCGAATCCCAACTCACAGAGCTCACTGAATATGCCATGAGTTTTGTTCTGAGAAATGATTACCATCTCGTCAATATCATCGAGGACATGACGATGAGCATTTACAGAGATTACAAATATGTCTCAGGGAGCACATCGCTCAGTACCACGCCGTTTGAGGTCTACACCTCGCGCCAGGGCGTCTGTCAGGATTTTGCCAATTTGCTGATCTGTCTGGCCAGACTACTGAGTATCCCGGCACGCTACCGTATGGGCTACATTTACACCGGTGTCGACTATGCGAACAAAATACAGTCCGACGCCTCCCATGCTTGGGCAGAAGTCTATTTGCCCTACGTCGGTTGGCGCGGCTTTGATCCAACCAATGGGTGCGCCGTCTCTCAAGACCACATTCGGGTAGCATGTGGGCGTAACTACATTGATGCCACGCCCACATCTGGCACTATTTACAGAGGTGGCGGCAAAGAGACATTGAAAATTGCTGTGAAAATGCGCGAGATTTTACGATAGTTTTTTGCGACGCAAAAAGGGACAACAATGAACTTCCACGATTACGACACACAGGGATTTTACGACGAACTTATCGGTGATGATGGGCAAGCACGCGACGGCGCCGCCCCACTGGTCCAGCATGTGAACGCTATGACCCCCAAAGACATCAAGCGCCGTCAAAAAGCAGCCGAAATGGCCCTCTATCAACAGGGCATCACCTTCGGCGTTTTCGGAGACAAAAAAGGTACCGAAAAAATATTCCCCTATGACATCCTGCCCCGTATCGTGCAGGCCCAAGAATGGGACGTGCTGGAAAAAGGACTCAAACAACGTATTCAAGCACTCAATCTATTCATCGATGATATTTACAATGACCAAAAAATACTCAACGACGGCGTCGTGCCACGGGATCTCGTCATGTCGTCAGAATGCTATCTCAAACAATGCGAAAATATATCACCACCACAAAAAATATGGATACATGTCACAGGCACCGATTTGGTGAGAGACCGGGATGGTGAGTTTTATGTCTTGGAGGACAATCTTCGCTGCCCATCGGGTATTTCATACGTCCTGCAAAACCGCTCTATCCAAAAACGGACCTTTCCAAAAGCCTTTCAGGAAATGGCCGTCAGACCCGTCTCTGTCTATGGCGAGCATCTCTACGAGACCCTGCGTCATGCAGCGCCCAATGGCATTGAAAACCCAAAAGTGATTGTCCTCACACCTGGGATTTATAATTCGGCTTATTATGAGCACAGTTTTCTGGCCCAACAAATGGGTGTTCCCTTGGCACAAGGGTCCGACCTCACCGTGATCGATGGCTATGTCATGCTACGTACCACCCGCGGCTTTGAAAAAGTGGATGTCATTTACAGACGTATTGACGACGCCTTTCTCGATCCCACGGTTTTCCGAAAAGATTCTTTATTGGGTGTCCCAGGTCTCATGGACTGTTTCCGCCGAGGCAACGTGTCATTGGCCAACGCACCTGGCACCGGCATCGCCGATGACAAAGCGGTCTATGCCTATGTTCCCAAAATTATTAAGTATTATCTCGGCGAAGATCCCATTCTCAACAATGTCCCCACCTATATCTGTGACAACCCCAAAGACAGGGCCTACGTCCTCGCCAATCTCGATAAATTGGTGGTCAAAGCGGTGAATCTATCTGGCGGATACGGTATCTTGATTGGCCCCCATTCGACACGTGAGGAGCAACAGGTTTTTGCAAACAAGATCAACGCCAATCCCCGTGACTACATCGCGCAACCCACCCTATCGCTATCACGTACACCCACTATTATTGGCAATAAAATCGTGGGCCGCCATGTGGATTTTCGGCCTTACATTCTCTACGGAAAGTCTATTTTTGTCTTGCCCGGTGGCCTGACACGTGTCGCATTGCGAGAAGGGTCTTTGGTCGTCAATTCTTCCCAAGGTGGCGGCAGCAAAGACACATGGGTACTGGGGACACCGCCATGTAGGGGCGAAGCCCCCGAAAAAAAACGACTTTCTCTCAGCTCTGCTGAGAGAAAGGAAGGAATTTCAAAGGGCTACCGCCCTTTGGATCCCGTAAATACAAAACACGTTTCAGGGGGGAAGACGCCTACAGAACCAGATTTTGAGATGCTGCCAAATGCCACAGATGTGACATTTCTCGGTCTGTGCGGTGTAGCGGAGCTACATAAACAGACCGAAAATGGTGCAGATGGGGTATTTGGCAGCATCGCCGAAGGAGAAACACATGCTTAGTCGCGTTGCCAATTCGCTATATTGGATGGGTCGCTATTTGGAAAGATCCGACAACGTGGCCCGATTCATCGATGTCACCTCACGCTTGATTCTCGACCTCGGGTGGGAAAACGACAGCACCCAATGGGAACCCTTGGTCCGTGCTTCCGGGGATGACAGCGATTTCATCTCACGCTATGACGGTTTCGATGAAAAAAACGTGGTCACCTTTTTGACCTTTGATACGGACAACGCCAACGCCATCATTTCATGTGTACAGCAGCTACGCGAAAATGCCAGAACCGTCCGTGAAATTATCTCATCGGAACTCTGGGAGAGCATCAATCGACTCTACCACTTCGTGGAAAAACATAGCAAAAAACGTCAAAACGAAGATCTTCAAGACTTTTTTGTGGCCATTCATGAAGCCAATCACCAGATTAGCGGCCTGATCGAAAACACCATGTCCCATGGCGAAGGCTGGCATTTTTTACAGTTGGGCCGATTTTTGGAACGTGCGGACAAAACAGCGCGGATGTTGGATGTGAAATATTTTTTACTGTTACCCAACCCCGATTATGTGGATTCTCCCTATGACGCGGTACAATGGGGTGCTGTTTTGAAGTCCGTGAGTGGCTTTGAGATGTACTGCAAACAGTTCCACAGAACCAATTATCGGGACGTTACACAATTCTTAGCCTTG
>JAGYJO010000052.1 GCA_018402095.1 bacterium | reverse complement strand
TACGCCGCATAGCCGAAAAGAAAAACGCATACCCACAAATACCAATAACAGCCGCACAAGCAACCGCAACACCGGTTTTCCAATAAGGCACCGATACCGCCATCGGCAAAAAGGGCAAAAAGACAACACTCCCGATGATGTTTTGATAAAATACTTTTTGCACACCACCCAGCTGCACATGCGCCTTTCTGAACAGCAACAACATAATCGCATTGGACAATGCCGCTACCAACAAAAAGCCACTGGCCATCATACTTTGAGGCGCAAGCGGCACCCCAAACCCAACACCCTGCACAATCAAAATCCCCACAAATGCCACCAGCATCAGCACAAACTGCCGACGCTCAAAAGGCACCTTAAAAAACAAGCCCTCCAATAACACCACCCAAATAGGCCATGTGTACATCAAGACAATCGCCTGAGCGATAGGCAGATTCAAAAAACCCACAAAGTAACAAATCGTCCGAACGGCATTCAACGCAGACGCTATCCACACGGCTTTGGGCTGGGCCCGCAAATTGAGCGACATCCCCCGCCAGAAAAACCAACCGGCGATCAAAGCAACAGGCACAAGGGTGCGAAGACTGGCCAAATACAGCACCGAGATACCCAAGAATTTGACATAAATCCCGCTCAAGCCCCAGAGAACCGTCGCGACAAAGATCAACAGATAAGGATGCCTCAATAGCGCCAACACCCTAGTCACCCCACTTCAAATAGCCACGTAAATTGAGGAGAAATATAATAAGATTGGCCACCAAGGTCGCGGGACTATCCGCAAAAACGCCAAAAGCAAACCAAAACAGGTTGCCAATCATCCCCAACACAAAGCCCATACGGCGACGCTCACCGATCCAATAAATGGAACCAAAGGTCAGTAACATCGCGATCCAGTCTAGTCCGTAGTAGTTCAGCATGACGGTTGTTATACCACGGTGGGGCCCAACACAGGGAGTCTGAGGGGGAACACCGTCGGTGTTCCCCCTCAGAAAAAGAAAGTCCCCTCCTGGGGGAGGGGTTAGGGGTGGGGCTATATCTTGCTCTTACCTACGGGAGGGATTTACAATGCAACCCCTATGCCAAACCTCATTCCCGTCCAAAACATCCGACGGGTGCTCATCGTCAGACCCGATGCTATCGGAGATATGGTTCTGACGCTCCCCGCCATCGCTGCACTGCGGAAAGCACACCCACACCTACACATCACCCTTTTAGGCTCAAAATACACCTACGATTTGGTCTCAGAAACAGGCCTCTTCGATGAGATCCTCATCGACAAATGTCGCACAGGCGAAGCCCGTGGCTGGCGAAACTATTGGGCCTATATCCAAGAAATTCGCAAAATGACATTTGACGCGGTCGTACATTTCTACTCCGAAACACCCGAAGTCTGGCTCACAGTGTTTGCCGGCATCCGCTACCAAGTCGGCGACAAAGCCAAACTCGGATTATGGCCTATTTTTCGCAAATACGGCAGCTTCCTCAAAACCTTTGACCAAACCAAACATGTGGTCGAATACAATTTTCAACTCCTCCAAGCATTTGGACTCAAACTCGATCCAGAAATGCCACTGATCAGCACCCTCACACCAAACAAACACGACGCCGGCAGACAAAAACTCATCGAGGCAGGATGGGATGGCCAACAGAAAATCGTCGGCTTTCACCTCGGTGTCGGCGGCGGCAACAAAGCCATCTCCGTCCTGAAATTTGCCCATACCATCAAAACCTTGCACCAAGACGGCTATGCCATATGTTTCACGGGAAACTCTCCGAAAGAACGCGCAGACAGAGACATTTTACGCCAAGAACTTGATTTTCCGGTTTTGGATCTCGTGGGAAATACCACACTGGGAGAGCTCATCGGCGCCTTGTCATGCTGGTCTCTCTATATCGGCGTGGACACAGGCCCCTTTCACCTTTCCGCCTCCATGGGCGTGCCTCAGGTCGCCATCTTCCCAACACGCCGCGTCAAACCCACCCGTTGGGCGCCGTGGCGCAACCGGCATGAGTTGGTACGCGAAGCCTATCAGTGCCCCCATTTTTGCCCCCATGAAGCCTGCCCTCTCACCGTTTGCTCGGATGCCTTGCAAGAAGCCGACATCATCGCCAAAGCCAAGCGGGTGCTCAATGGGGGTGGCTATCGCGATGCCAACGACCAATTCAACCTGTGGTTTCGCAACAGCATGGCCGTCCTTATTCTCCAAGATTCACGTACAGCAACCCGCGCAACGGCATGGCAAAAAAAACTGCAAAACCAAGGCATTCGTTGCCAAATCACCGATATCGCAGACAGCGAACTCGCTGCAAAAATGCTCGCCCAAGACACAACCATCCTACACAACTTCACAGGCAAATCCCGACTCAAACTCTTCATCCGTTGCCAACGCATGGCGTTACAGTTGTTCAATCCGCCGTTATTGGTGAATGACGATTTGTCGGGTCGCGGCTCCGCCGCGACGAAGAAAAAGATTCAAAGGGCTTCGCCCTTTGGATCCCGTTCGCGCCAGCAACTGCCCGGTCTCGACAACGTCGATATCGACCCTATCGCCTATTACAAACACCTTTTCGAGGAGAAAAAACTCTAATGCGCATCGTCTTCACATGCGGTGGCACAGGCGGCCACCTCTACCCCGCCATCGCAGTCGCCCAAACGTTACGAGAAAAAGGCGTCGATTGTTGTTTTTTCATGGCCCATGACCGCGAAGATCTGGGACATGTCGCCGACTACAATTTCGAGGCCATCCCTATCGGCGCCTCCAAAGGCGGTCTCTGGGACTATCTCTTATCTGTCTTGCGCGCCTGGCAATCCCTCAAAAAACACAAAGCCGCCATGGTGGTCTGCACCGGCGGTAAAATCACCATTGCCGTGGCTATCGCAGCAAAATTACAACGCATACCCGTCGTGGTGATGGAGCAAAACGCACTGCCCGGTCGCGCCAACCGACTCATCGCCAAATGGGCCAACCGTATTTTCATCACCTTTGCCGAAAGCCAGTCTTATTTTCCAGACCGTTGCACCCTCAGTGGCAACCCTATTCGCCAACACTTTCCTCCAGATGACCGCATCAAAGACGCACTCGCCTATTGCAACAAAGAGAACCCAACCATTCTCGTTTTGGGTGGCAGCCAAGGTGCCGCGAGACTCAACGCATGCATCCTAGATGCCGACAACGACGCACTCAACCACATGCCCGCAAACTGGATACTCCTCACCGGACAACGCTTTGCCACCGAAAAAGGGTTCCCCGACACCCATGCCTATACCGTAGGCGAACGCAAAATCATCTGTATGACCTACTGCGAAGGTATGGACCAACTCTATCTGGCAGCAGACTTGGTCGTCGCACGCGCAGGCGCCACCACCATCGCCGAAATACTGGCTTTCCAAAAACCCGCCATTCTCATCCCCTACCCCCACGCGAAAGACAATCACCAAGAAGCCAACGCCAGAGCCGTCTGCCAAACCCCAGGGTATCGCTGGGCACCAGAATCCCAACTCAGCGGCGATCTACTCGTCCACATCATCCCTCAGATCATCGGCATTAAACCCCAGAACGACAACGCCGAAGCGCGGCATGTGATCGCGGAGTGGGTGATGACTCAGCCGCCACGGCAATAAACGAAATCAACAAGCCAAACACCCCCGGAGGCTGAGGTGTCACGCTGAGCCTGTCGAAGTGTTCTCGAAGTCACAAGGGGGCGCGACAGTCCTTTTTGCCGGAAAGTCTACACAGAAACGCCCACTCGCAAATATGGGATCTCAGCGACACATCAGACTTGGCGAGGAGACCGGGCGTGATGAATCTCGCCCCTACAGGAACGGGCACAATTTATTACCCGATCCTCACTCCACCGCCCGATCCCCCACCCAGCCGACCAATTCAAAGCGGCTCTTGATCCCAAGCTTTTGGAAAATATTGTAGACATGACGCTTCGTCGTGGACTCTGTCACCACCAACCGTGCTGAAATCTGCGCATTCGACATGCCCTGCACCAACATCCCGATGATCTCCAACTCCCGATCCGTGATCCGAAATTCACGAAACAAGGCCTCGTTGTCCGCGACAAAGGTCGCCATATTCAAGGTTTTCAACGTCTCTGCTGACCGGATGAACTGCAACGACTTCTGCAAGGCACACACCACCATCACCGCAAACTCGAGGTCTTCGGTAGATAAAGGCTCTGCGGGAGATAGCCCGATCACCGCATGTAACGTTGCCCCCGACACCACCGGCAACAGCACAGCCACCCCCTCAGCAATCCAGGGAAAGCAGTCGATGTCGTGTAGTAAATGACGACCAACATCATCTTTTGTGTGGAGAATCGACGGCAGCTCGCCCTTCATACGGAAGCCAACAAGGACGTCGCCACCAGCATCCCCTTTGGCCACCCACGCCTGCGGCGTCAGATTCAACTGATACTGAAATATATTGCGACAGACTCTCTCCCATTCGGGAAGATCCGCACAGTCCGCTGTCATCTCGTGGATGGCGGTGATCCGGCGTTTTAGGAGGATTTGTTGGGATTCTAGGCGGGTGTAGGCGGTTTGGAGGGCAGCATGATTTATCTCAAGCAATTGGTTTGCTTTCATCACCTCATGATTATACGCTTCACTCAAAAGCATAAAAAATCGAATCACAAAAAAGACAATTGCCAATGTGGTCACAACACTCAAAAAAAACATACAGCTCAAATAGGGCTTCGAAAGTATACTGCCCCCAGTTAAGAAATTCGCTAAACTAAGAGAGGCTATGAGTTTCCTGATAAGGATCATCAGGAAAATCAGGAAATGAAAACTAAATTAAGCGACAATGAAGTTCTAGAACTAAAGAGATCTTGCACCAGCCGAGATAGGAAAAGTGTGATCGCGATAAGCGATTTTGATGTTCCACAAAGGGTACACCGCCGTAGAAGTGGGAAGTATTGCTGATCAGCGAAAATACGGTTTCTGGATGGAAACATCAGTATCTAAATCGAAAGAATACGAATGGCTGCGGACACAGTGTATTGGATATCAAGAGAGCTGGATAAAGATGAGGAGCGTCAGATGGTGCTTCGATTCCAAAGGAAGAAAGAAACCTTATTGATGAACCTTCTGGCAGGTGCAATCGTTCATCAAAGAATTCAAACAGCCACCATCAGTGGCGTGATCCAACTCCTGCACAGACCAGGATTCAACTACAAACAAACAGCATTGATTCCTGCAAAAATAGATCAGAAAAACAAGCGCAGTTCAAGAAGGCCTACGATGAGTTCAAAAAGAACTTAAAGAAGACGAGGTACTCTTGTTTTTGGACCAGGTATCCTCAACCGCCTGAAATGTTCCCGCGCCTGGATCAAGTTGGAAGCAAAAGCAGTCAAAAGCAACTCCGGTCGGCGGTTTGAACATTAGCGGTGCCACGATCCGATCTCTCAGGGCATCTTGGTTCGTGAGGACAAAACCATTAATGCAAGGAAACCGTCCTGGCCTTTTTTAAGCAGATTAGGCAGCTTGTCAGGCAAAGCGTCTATTCATGTAATGCGGATCAAAGGCGCATATTATCAAAAACAAAGACATCAAAAGTATCTTGAAACGTCACGTATTGAACTCATCGCGCTGCCCACCTATTCCCCAAACCTCAACCTCATTGAAGGCGCCTCTGGAAGCTGTCGCGGAAAAGGTTATCAACAGCATCTACAAAGTTTGCCGATTTCAAACGCGCCATTTTGGCCTTTTCTCAAACGATTCCCTCAATTCAAGGCGGGCTTGTGGCAGTTATTGCTTGATTTATCTCTTATTCTTGTGAAATCTAGGTTTGTTTTGGAACGGGTATAGTCTGCCATTCGAGTAAAAAGAAACTCACAATGGGGATAAAGGACCCATAGAAAGATAACTTTTCACTCACAAAACAGGATAAAAGGCATCCCCAAAAATGCAAAATACAACAGCTGAACACCCGCTTCACGACCCAACGAATCCGCATAAAAAAAAGCACCCCCACAGGCAGCTAAAAGCAAGACCAAACGGGCAAAAACATAGCGTCGTTTCCAATTCAAAAAAAGAACCGACCCAAAGCAGAACAAAAGAGGGAGCACCACTGCCGCAAAGCGAAAAGAAACCCATTGAAAAAAGAAGAAATAAGGTGTCGCTACCACGAACAAAAGCAGTGCCAACTTATTCGATAAAACAATCCTACGGGCAATCGAGGGATCTAATCCCTCAGACCCTAGAAATAACAACTCATTTATTTTTGATTTAGCCACGATGTCAAAAAATTACCGATTCATTTCATAGAGGGCAGAGGCAGAGTCTCCCGAATAACCAAGATTGTATCGTGGCGTAACCAACGCACACCACACATGCCCCATCCACCCATCCAAAATCTGTAAATAGGCTTTGGTCTGCTGTTCTTTCATTAAAAAACTCTCAAAATCAGGGATTGCTGACGCATCGCCTTTAACAGTATTCACCCAGTATTTCTTTTCAGCACCCAAAGAGGCTAACAAATCTTGTTTACCGTCTTGATAGCCATTAAAAGAAGTATGATACGCCTTCACTGTTTTCGCATAGGCTGCAGGCAAATCTAAACCTTCGGACCAAAAAACATGCACCACGTTAACCAATTTAACACACTTAGCCGCATTCAGATCGTCTGCCAGTGGAAACTGCGTTTTTATATTCAGAAAGTCTAAAACATCCTTTGTATGAGACAACAAATTATTCGACAGGTCGAAACATAGCGCAGCAGACCTAAAAAGATAATCAACCGACACGTCCCGCTTCACCAGCCAATCCGTAGATATTCCCAACAAAAAAGCAGCCCCAGCTATAGCGTGCATCGCTCCACTGGATTCCGCTCGCAGATGAGAAACGAAGTCATCCGTTAATTCACACGAATTTGTTTCCATTTCTCTTTCCCGAACAACCGCTAAAAAACATCGATTTGTTGATGCGATAAATTCAGAAACCAAATGTCTAAATCCTCGCGAGACCATTGTACTTTTGATATCCAAAAACACCGCACCTAAGGCATTCTCAATGGGGTCAACCTCACCACTCACGACAGAAGCTAAAGTCTCACCAGCATGCAATCTCTGCAAGATGTGCATTTTTTTGTGACAATCACTTCGAAACAGCTGTATCCGAGTATCCTCGCCAGCATCCACATGATCATTTGCGGCAAACAGAACACGCAGCCACTTGTCCCACAAAACAGCATCCGACTGAGACATCGCTGGATAACATGTCGCCACCAATCCCGCGATAAAACCCGATTCTAATTCCTTGCTTTTCTCACCAGAACAAAGCCCTTCGGCCTTGGCCCATGCCAAGCCAGATTGTTCTAAAGTTGCAATATCAATAGCCGGATTCAGAGATAATTTCTGCACAGCCAAATCAAACACGATCGGCCCCTCTAATGTTTGTATCTGTAGTTTAATTTGATCTAAATTTTCATCAAGATACTTATGTTCCCACGAAAACACACCCATAGAATGGGGGATAGAAACATTTTTAAAAAACACGATTACACCCCTACCCCAAAACCCAACCCACAATATTTCGCTCTGCCACCGAAAAACCAACGCCAACCTTATGCACAGGCTTGCCACTGTCTTGGAATGAAAACGCATAGTCCTTCTCTTCGATCTGCGCCAAAGCGTCTTCTGCAGAGCCGTTGATCTTGAACTCGAACAGATAGAGATCAGAATCCGTTTCCACCAAGGCATCAACCCTACCAGTATTCGTACGCACCTCTGCACGAATCCGTGTCCCAATGACCGTGAAGATCAGATAAAACAAACTTTGATAATACTTCTCTGTAGACTCCTGGATATCGTAGGGAATTTTTGCGAAAAACAACGTCAGAATCGCGAATACGTCAGCGAGATTGTTTCCATACAACGCCTCTCGAAGCTCATCAACGGTGACCGCAGGTGACACATGAGGACGGGCCATCATCACCATTAACTGCTGTGTAAACGCTTCTTTCACTTCCATGTTGGGATAGTCTAAAAGGAGTGTTTCCTGACTCTGAGACAAGCCTACCACGGTCATATAACCCGTCTGAAACAAGAGGGCAGGCAGATTGACCTGCAAACTATCCACGTTGTAGGAAGCGGTATCATTGATAGACAGTTTTTTCGGCAGGTTTTCCACATCTACATTGAGCTGTTTCAGTAATTGCATGAGATAGGTCGGTGTTCCTGTTGCAAACCAATGATACTGAAAACTTTGCTGCTCCAAAAGCATCAACGTCGAAAAAGGGTTATAAACAGTGAGTTCTCGTTTCGTGAACCGGAAGCCGTTGTACCACTTTTGGATCTTTGCCAACAGTTCAGACACCCGAAGTCCCTCTGATTGGGAAAATGCCGATATATGGTCAAAAAAACAAGCTTCCAATTCTTGCTGCGTATAGCCACATATAGCCGCATATTCTGGATTTAAACTGATATCGGTTAGGTTATTCAGACCCGAAAAAATATTCATCTGGCTAAATTTCGTGATCCCTGTGATGAACACAAAACGAAGCGTCTCATCATTTGCTTTGATCGTTTCGTAAAACCCTTTCAGAACATCCCTGTTTTCTTTGGCTATTGGGATATTGGTGATGTGATCTAAAATGGGTTTGTCATATTCATCGATGAGTATGACCACCTGCTGCCCATTCCTCTTGAATGACCGTATCAGCAATTCCCACAGATCCCGAATCGTCAGCGTTGGGTCAAAAGACACATTATGGTCATCACAGCACGCCTTAATGTGACGACTCAAAGACAGCTCCAGAGCAGCCGCACTCTTGTTTTCAAATTTCGAAAAATCAAATCGCAATACAGGGAACTCCGCAAAATCGTACGCTGTCTTGTCACGAATATAGAGCCCCTCAAACAATTCTTTTTTGCCAGAAAACAGTGCATCTAGTGTCGAGATCGTCAGCGATTTTCCAAAGCGTCGGGGGCGGGAGAGGAAAAATTTGTTCACGGTGCTGGAGATAAGGGTATGCAGGTATGGCGTCTTATCTACATAAACCGCGTTATTTTCTACGATATAGGAAAAGGTTTGTGACCCCAAAGGCAACGGGCGTAGTGTTTTCATGCACACATTATGCCATGGGAACAAAACCTTGTCTTGAAGTGGAGATTACACATACTCAAAACGCACACTATTACCCGATCATCACGCCACCGCCCGATCCCCCACCCAGCCGACCAATTCAAAGCGGCTCTTGATCCCAAGCTTTTGGAAAACATTGTAGACATGACGCTTCGTCGTGGACTCTGTCACCACCAACCGTGCTGAAATCTGCGCATTCGACATACCCTGCACCAACATCCCGATGATCTCCAACTCCCGATCCGTGATCCGAAACTCACGAAACAAGGCCTCGTTGTCCGCGACAAAGGTCGACATATTCAAGGTTTTCAACGTCTCTGCTGACCGGATGAACTGCAACGACTTCTGCAAGGCACCCACCACCATCACCGCGAACTCGAGGTCTTCGGTAGATAAAGG
>JAGYJO010000051.1 GCA_018402095.1 bacterium | reverse complement strand
GTGGGAAATAATGGCTATTGGCAAGCCCCTTGGCCCAACCAAATAGGGTTTCCAGCGTGGGTGTGTTTGGATGCTCATTCGGCATATGGGGATGCGTATCACACTATTTTAGCCATCCATAGTGGATACTGGGGGGGCGATATTATGCTTTGGGTGTATACCGTTGCTGGCCTTGCTTTGGTTGGTTTGACTGTGACGGGGCTGTACCTCTATCCATGGCGACGCTTCTTTCGGGACCGGCGTTTATGATGTTACCGGATACGCTTTCTGAGCGTGTGGCTGTTCTGGGTGCATCTGCAAATCCAGAGAGATATGCTTATAAAGCGATTCAACTATTGTTGGACTATGGCCATCAGGTTTTTCCTGTAAGCCTCAAAGGCGATAGTGTTTTGGGCCAGGATGGCTATCAAAGTATCTTGGATATTGCGTGTCCTATAGATACGGTGACGATGTATATTTCTTCTGAAAAATCAGATCTTTTAAAAGAGGCACTGCTGCGCTGTCGTCCAAAACGGGTGATTTTTAATCCAGGCGCAGAGAATCCGGCTTTGGTGAACACACTTCGTGACGCCGGAATTGTTTGTCAGGATGCATGTACATTGGTCTTACTCAAAACCCACCAGTGGACTGTTGTAAAATGAGCCATGCGACGTCAGTGCGTGACACATTTGGAAACAGTCCCAACAGATTTAAGTAAAGAGTCCGGAGCTTAAAAATTCTTCGTTTGAGGTTGTATGGTTAAGCAGTCTGAATAATTCTTCTGCTGAAGATTCGGAATCCATGTTTTTTCGAAGAATATAAGTCTTCTTGAGTGTATCTTCTGAAATGAGTAACTCTTCTTTTCTCGTACCTGAATTTTGAATATCAATTGCTGGGAAAATGCGTCTGTTGGCCAGCTTTCTGTCCAAATGAAGCTCCATATTCCCTGTGCCTTTGAACTCCTCATAGATGATGTCATCCATTCGGGAACCTGTATCGACGAGTGCTGTGGCAATGATGGTGAGGCTGCCGCCATTTTCGATTTGTCTGGCGCCACCAAAAAATCGTTTGGGCTTGTGTAATGAGCTGGGATCCAATCCGCCAGACAAGGTGCGGCCAGAAGGTGGCACAACCAAATTGTATGCGCGGGCAAGACGGGTGATACTGTCTAGTAATATGACGACGTCTTTGCCGCATTCAACCAATCGTTTGGCGCTCTCTAGTACCAGCTCAGAAATGCGCACATGCTGTTCGGGTGGTTCGTCAAACGTGGAGTGAATGACTTCGCCTTTGACAGAGCGTTCCATGTCCGTGACTTCCTCTGGGCGCTCATCAATGAGGAGAACTTTGATGATCACCTCGGGGTGATTGGTAGCAATGCTATTGGCCAATTCTTTTAAGATGCTGGTTTTCCCTGCTTTTGGCGGGGATACGATTAATCCACGCTGCCCTCTGCCGATAGGGACCAACATGTCCATGAGGCGCCCCGATAAGGCTGTATTGGTGGTTTCTAATTTAAAGGGGGTGCACGGATAAATAGGGACAAGATTGGAGAATGTTGTTCTCTCTTTGATTAATTCAGGAGAATCCCAGTTGATGGCTTCTACACGGAGTAGTGAGAAATAGCGCTCGCCATCTTTTGGCTGCCGTACTTGTCCCGAAATGGTATCGCCAACGGTTAATCCAAAGCGTCGTATTTGTGTTTGCGAGACATAAACATCTTCGGAGCTAGGAAGATAGTTGTTTGTGCGCAAAAATCCGTAGCCATCAGGTAAGACTTCCAGAATGCCACGCGCGAAAATTAGACCGTTGGATTCTGTTTTTGCTTTTAAGAGCTTAAATATAAGGTCGTTTTTTTGTAATTGTTTGTAGTCTTGCAGTCCGATTTTTTTTGCGAGATCGTGAAGGCTTTTTAGCGTGCTGTTTTGTAATTCAACGATATCTAGCTTTTCGTCGTTTTCCAGAAGTGCTTTTTTTTCTTCGTCTGTTTTTTCTATTTGTTTATCCATAATGAATCTCCTTGGGGCGGAATGGTATGTCTTGAGCCGTTGATTCGGCTATCCTAATATTATGCGAAGAAAATAACGGCCATAGTCCAACCTACGGCAGCAAGACCTGCGGCCAAGGATGCTTGTGGAAGTTGTGTTCGAACGTGATCCATGAGGTCAGCTCCGGTGCACATCGCACTGAGAACGCATGTGTCTGAGATGGGTGAACATTGGTCTCCGAAGATGCTACCGTTCATCACTGCTGCAAAACAAATCAACATAAAAAATTCTGGATTGTGAAGACCTTGTGTCATCGCAACGGCATAGGAGAGGGGCATCGCTAGCGGTAAGGCTACGGCATAGGTTCCCCAGCTGGTTCCTGTAGAAAATGCCATAACAATGGTGATCATAAACAAAATAACAGGGAGGAGGACGTAGGGTAGTCGTTCACCTAAAAGTTCTACAAGATAAATACCGCCACCAGCTTGTTTGCTGACTTCTCCTATCGTAACGGCAAAGAGGAGCACCAATGCGCCGATAACAACCCCTTTGAACCCATTCTCCAAACCACCAATGACCTGTTTGACCGACATGCCACGTATAAACGCCATGCCCATCGCCAATAAAAGCGCTACGCCAAAGGCCCAGCGGACTTGTGGTGATCCCATAGTAATATAGGTGCTGACGGCGATGCCGATGATAGCAAATAAGGGGATGAAAAAGTCCCAAACACTGGGGGTGTAACCTGCGGGCACCGTTGATGTTTTTAGTTCCGGGGCACTGAGGGGAGAAGCTCCTGGCTCATTGAGCTGTCCTGTTTCCCGACTACGCTTAATCGCTGCACGTAGTCGTTTGCCCAAGAACGGGGCTTTATCAATACTGAGTAAAAATGTGCCCAAAACAGCAAAAATACAATAAAAAGACCATGGTACACTTTTCATGAAAAAAGCAATTCTATCGGATTCCGTTGCTAACCATGGCACCCCTGCGACAAAGATAAAGGACTGAATATAAGCAGGCCATGCATTAAGTGGGATAATGGCGGCAATGGGAGAGGCTGTTGAGTCTACGATGAAGGATAGCTCTTCGTGACTAACCCGTTCTTTGTCTGCGATGGGTGATACGGTGGTTCCTGCTAAAACAGTACTGATTGTACCCCCTTGGAAAAAAATAACCCCCAGACTCCAAGCGACCAGTTTTGCAGAGCGTGGGCCACGTACAATATATTTGGTCATGAGTTCGGCAAAGGCTTTTGGGGCGCCTGTTCGTGACCAAATTCCCAATAGGCCGCCCAATAGCCAGAGGTACAAAAGAAAAATACCAGCAGTGTCTTTGGAGGCCATGACCGTTAGAAATATTTGGTCAGAGAGGTCATAGTGGGACAATAGCATCGCCCCAGTGACGATACCACCGCCCAGAGACATGAGGGGTTCTCGAATAAGCCAGCAGAGTAGAATGGCGACAAGGGCAGGTAATAATGAAAAATAGTGCCAATGTTTGGTTGCGTGTAATTTGGCATAAACCCGCTGGACTTGACCTTGGATGATCACATCTTTGTAGACGTATTCATCGGTGATGTCGGGTGTACGACTTTTTTGTGCTATTTCGTTGAGTTTTTTTGCCTGAAGACGCGCCTCACTTTCCCGGTAAAACAGGTCCCAAATAAACAGGGTTTCACGGAAAATGCAAAGACGACCATCTTCTGCTGTTTTACGGCAATTGTGGTTTTTTCTACACTCCATGTGGGGGGGATATATTTCCCTACATAGAAAGCGGTGGCAACAGCGATAACAAATAAGATAAAAGCGGGGTTAATGAGAATCTGTTTGATATTGTGAAAAACTGATTTCGCACTTCTTTTCGTGACAGCTTTTGCTACAGCCATAAAACCTCCTTAAGAATAAAACCTAGATGGTCATCCTAACATAGGGGTAATGAAATCACGAACACGCTTTGCGTCATATGTGATAATCCAATTTGCACCGGCGCGGACAAAGGCCATTAAGCTTTCTAGCATCGCTTCTTCGTAGGTAAATACCCCTGCTTTTGCGGCTGCGTGGAGCATCGCATATTCGCCAGAAACTTGGTAAACGGCAACCGGAAGCGTTGTTTCTCGTCTGACGTCGGCAACGATATCGAGATAGGGCATGCCTGGTTTGATCATGAGAATGTCGGCGCCTTCTTGTACGTCTAGCTGGGCTTCTCTTAAGGCTTCTTTTCGTTGGGTATAGGCCATTTGATGGTGACGCCTGTTGCCAGAAAATACGTCCCCAGAGCCAGCGGCATGACGGAAGGGTCCGTAAAAAGCAGACGCGTATTTGACCGCGTAGGACATGAGTAAAATGTCTGAGAAACCGTGTTGGTCAAGACTGCTGCGTAAGGACTGAATCATACCGTCCATCATGCCGGATGGCGCCACGATGTCTACACCGGCGGCTGCATAGCTCAGCGCAATCTCGGACAATTGTGCCAAAGTGGCGTCATGGTCAAACAGTGGGGCTTTAGGACCTGGAATGCCACAGTGTCCATGAGTGGTATATTCACAGAGACAGCAATCCGCAATGACGGTCATCTCAGGGCGTTGGGTTTTGATTTGACGGATGGCTTTTTGGAGAATGCCATTTTCATCTGATGCGGTTGACGCGGTGGCATCTTTTGTGAGCGGAATGCCAAAGAGAATGACGGCTCTGACACCGGCTAGCCATAGCATGTCTATCTCAAGACGTAGTGAGGAGAGGCTGTGTTGGACCATCCCTGGCAAGGATCCGATGTCACGGGCTTCGGTCAGTCCTTCGTGAATAAATAAGGGTTGAATACAACACTCTGGACGCAAGGTATGTTCGGCGAAAAGAGTGCGGAGTGTTGGGTTTTGTCGGTAGCGTTGCATACGGGTTTGAGGGTAGCTCATAGGGGACTCCTTTGTTCGGCGATGTGTATTCTTTATAACGGACGTGTGTCTACAATGCTAGGTTGCACCAGTGGTGATCATCTCCAAAATAGCCTGGAAGGCAGTCTCATAGCTAGCTTTTGGACTCTGCTGAATATTTAGAGTTGAACCCTGAAATAGGGTTTCACAATGTTGATGCGTGGTGTCTCCCAATGTCAAAAGGCGCGGGTTGGGCGTGGGTGTTCCGTAGTGATACTGAAAACTATCAACCTGACTCGGGCTGGAAAACAAGACAATATCTTGGTTTCCCAAGACATCCAAAACAGGAACCTCTTTGCGTGTGCGTGTGCGGTAGAGTGCATGATGATGGACGACAGCTTTTCGGGCTCGAAGTTGTGCCACGAGGTCGGTTGCCAGGTTTTGTGCACCGTAAATATGGATCTGTGTATGGGACAAATCCTGAGGGAGTTCGGCCAAGAGTCCTTTGGCTCCAAATTGTGTTTGAGGTACCACATCTGTGTGTAGTCCGTAGTCTCTTAGCCGTTTTTCGGTTTGTTTTCCTATCGCGGCGATTTTTCCTTGTATGCGTCGTACATCGGTGTTTTTTTCGCCTAAAATATCGAAAAAACGTGATACCCCTCTTTGCGAACAAAAAATCAACATATCTGCTTTTTGAAGATGTGTGGGGGTCCACTTTGCTGTTGGTGCTAGGGCTTCTGTCGCCATGAGTGGAATATGACAAATTTCCAATCCCATCTGTTTGAGCAGTGTCAGTGTGTTGCTTTGTGGTAGCGATTCTGCGGTGATGAAGAGGCGCCAGCCTTTTAGATGTAAAAACTGGTGCCATTGGTAATGTTCGTGCAATAAAACCGTTTGTCCTATGAACAGCATGACCGGTTGTTTGGGGGCGTTGTTGAGGCCTTCCTCATAAATGTCTTTGAGTGTCGTGCATCGTATTGTTTGTGCCGCGGTACTGGCACTGGTGATAATGGCGACGGGCGTCTCCCATATATGTCGTGTCTGATGAACGATAGTATCTATGAGTGCGCCGAGGTTGGTGTTGGGCATAAAGACGAGCAGGACATCAGCATCTGGGATTTCGCTGTCCGATAGGGTTTCTTTTTTCCACGTTGTACCGGTCAATACAGCAAATGATCGCGAGTGGGATCTGTGTGTTAGCGGGATACCTGTGCTGCCTGAAGCTCCTTGTATGGTGCTGATGCCTGGTACAATCCCGTAGGGAATATTGGCTTGTCGAAGGGTTTCCATTTCCTCGGTCATACGACCGAAAACCATAGGGTCTCCGCCCTTGAGCCGTACAACACGGTTGCCTGCTTTGGCATAGCGACGCATCAATGTGTTGATTTGTGTCTGTGTTTTACCATGTTGGCCTTTGCGTTTTCCCACACAGATACGGCGACAGGTGGCTGGTGTATAAGAGAGACAGCCGGGATGTGCGAGAAAATCATAAAGCACTACGTCTGCGTGAGAAAGAATGTCTTTTCCTTTGATCGTCAGCAGATCAGGATCCCCTGGACCCGCTCCAATGAAGTAGACGCGAATGGGATCTTGGTGGGTCATGGGTGTTTAATCTTGCGTTGTGCAGGTTACAGCGGTGACCCATGTTTGTAACTCTACATGTGTCGCCGGGTTGCTGGTGTGAAAGGTATGAATAATGCCGGATCCTGGTTTTTTTTAGAAACGCATGATGGGAAATCCCTTTTCAGAGGGGTATGACCAGATGCCAAAGGGGTCTCGACAATCAAAAAGCCGAAATTTTGAGAAGGCGTAAGTGTGTTTCTGAAATGGTGCTTTGGATAGGATCAGAGATGACGGATAGCAGCTTTCCCAGCCCATGATCGGTTTCACGTGCTTGGACGGCAATGACCCCTTGTCCTGGTGCTGGGGTGAAGTGTTCTGGTGAAAGGGCATGACTTTCCAATCCAGGAAGAACGCCCATTCGTTTGAGCCCGGCTTCAGAGAGTAAAATACCTGCCAACTCACCATCTAATACTTTTTGCATCCGGGTTTCGATGTTGCCGCGAATGGGTGTTGCTTGCAAATCGGGGCGTAATTTTTGCAAGAGTGCAATGCGACGCAAACTGCCTGTGCCGACGTTGCTACCGTGAGAGAGTTTGTCGAGAGGGTTTGTGTGGTGTGTCGTATCGTTGGTTTTGAGGGTGACCAAGGCGTCTTGAATAGATTCCGGCGTTAGAAACGCAAAAAAAGCCAAACCATCTAAGGATTGTGAGGTGACATCTTTGAGACTGTGGACGGCGATATCAATGTGATTATGGACCAGTGCTTCTTCCAACCCACGCACAAAGACCCCTTTACCGCCGAGTTCGGATAGCGGCGTTATTTTGTCTGTATCGCCACTGGTACTGATGGGAACGACCGTTGTTTGTAGGTGGGGGTGGGCTTTGTGCAATAGTGACGCGACATGATTGGCTTGCCACATGGCCAATGCGGACCCACGGGTGCCTATTCGAATGGTGCTGTTATGAGACATTGTGAATCATTCTATGGGCTATCCATTGATCGATTTTGGTCATTTCATCGTCCAGGATGAGGGTGACTTTGGTATGTTCTTTTTGACGCTTATTGACGTTTTTGTCTGCGATTTTTTGGAGACTATCCACGGTGAGTAGTTGGATGTGTGTGAGTTTTGCGACATCGGGGTCGACATTTCGAGGGACGCAAAGATCCAGAATGAGTTGTTCTGAATCCGTGTCTGTTTTGAAAAAGGCTGGTTTGAGTAAGTAGGCCGTGGACGCGGTGGCGATGAGGACAATATCGAAGCGAGAGACGTCTGTTTCGAGACTGGCAAAAGGGAGCGCCTGAATCTGGTACCGTTCTTGTAGGCTTTTGAGTTTGCTGTCTGTTCTGTTGCACATGGTGATACTGGGGTGTCCCAGTGCATGTAGCTTTTTGAGTGCGCGCATGGCAATGGTGCCGGCGCCAATAATAAGAATGCTGGCCCCAAAATAATCCAAACGGAGTTCCCGAATCGCATCAACGGCGATAGAGCTTACAGAATAGGCACCTCTTGAAATTTCGGTTTCATGCCGGGCCCTTTTTCCGGCGGCGATAGCGGTTTGGAAAACTTTGTTAAACAAGGCTTTGGTCAGGCCCAATGCTTGGAAATCGGTATAGGCGGATTTGATCTGAGAGAGTATTTCATCTTCTCCGAATACCATAGACTCCATTCCTGCCGAAACACGAAATAAATGTGTGAGTGCCGTTTGGAAATGCATGAATCTCATTTTTTCTCGGATATGGGTTGTGCTGAGCTCTTTGAGTTGGCTGATACTTTGGATGATCCAATCCCGTGCTTGTTCATGGTCTTGGGACACAAAATAAATTTCAAATCGGTTACATGTGGCCAAGATGACCATTTCAAAAATGGGGGATTCTTCGTGTACTTGTTTGGCGAATATAGGCCAGGCAGATTTGGGGATATAGACAGACTCGATGTCTGTTAGATCGGCAAATTTAAAATCGATTTGTAAGCATCCAATGTTCATGAGGCTATAAATCATAAATCAAGATGGGTTTGCTTGCCAGGGATTGTGAGTTTTACTTTCAATTTTGAAGGTGGAATCCTACAATTGAAACCCTAACTATGATGACATATACGCAAATTACGATTGATGCAGACCGTGTTCGCCAAAATGTGAAGGCGCTGCGTGAGACACTGGCGCCTGAGACCCATGTCATGGCTATTTTGAAAGCAGATGCGTATGGGTTGGGTGCCTTACGGATGGCGGGTATTCTAGATGGGATTGTGGATGGGGTTGGCGTTGTGACCGCGGCCGAAGCCCATGGACTTCAAGGGCATGTTTCTGTGTCATTGCTTCTGTTTTCCGAGCCCCTGCCGACAGAAGATATTGATGCGTTGATAGTGGGTAATGTGATGTTTACGGTTTATACGCTGTCTTTTTTGGCGCGTTTGTCGCAGCGTGCTTTGTCTTTGGATAAAACTGTGGCTATCCATTTGAAGGCCAATACGGGTTTGAATCGCTTGGGTTTTTCGCCAGAACTGCTGCCTGAATTATTGTCAAAAATAACCAGTTCAGCCCATATTCAGTTGATGGGTATTTTCACCCACTTGGGGTTTGCAGATGAGAAGGATCACCCACAGACGGAATTACAGATTGCTGTTTTTGAGCGTCTTTCCGAGGTTGTGCGTAACCATGGCTTTCATGCTGTGAAAACCCATCTTTTGAGTACACATGGTGTTCTTAATGTCAGTAGCGACGGTCACGGTATGGTTCGTTTTGGTTTGGGTTTGTATGTGGATGCCGTGACGATTTCAGCACCTATTGGCTACATTCATGATGTTCAGGCGGGTGAGTGGGTGAGTTATTCCGGGTTGTATCACGCAGCAGAAGATCACAAGGTGGCTGTTGTTTACGCGGGTTATTCTGCGGGCATCCCGTCAAATACGACAGGCATGGCCGTAATGATTGAAGGGCAACGTTATCCTGTAATTGGTCGTATCTGTATGGATTTGATCATGGTTGCTTTGCCTCAAAATAGTGACTTTGCAGTGGGTCAATCTGTGGTGCTATATGGTGGCGATGGCGAGCATGCCATTACGCCAGAAGATTGGAAATCTTGGGCGGGGCTCAATCCGAGAGAGATTTTTTGTCGCTTTGGCTACCGTGCAACGATTGGGGAGAAATCCCCCTCAATCCCCCTTTCAGTTAAAGGGGGAAGGTTGAGCCGTTCTTAAACGGAACGAAAATGGTGCAGATGGGGTATTGGGCAACGTCGCCTAATAACTACTTAACATCAATGTAACCATCACGATGGTCCACAATGCGTAGTATTTGCCTGTGTCTGCCAACATATCATTGAGCGCGACGCCATCTGT
>JAGYJO010000050.1 GCA_018402095.1 bacterium | reverse complement strand
CTGTCCTTTAGGCTGATTTGAATGGGGTGTAGGGAGGGAGACATTCATGGGTGTTTTTTTATACCTAACTTATTTCCGAGCTTTTGCGCTTTGGTACGCGTGTAGATGCCGCTTGTTCTGCTAGGAGTTGCCTGAGCTTTGCCACCTGTAGTTCCAACTGATCTGCACGTTGTTTTTCTTGGAGCTTTTCTTGTCTTTCTTGATCTGCGCGTTGTTTTTCTTGGATTTTTTCTTGTCTTTCGATTTTTGCTTCTGATTTGGCATTGGAGAGATCTTTGTTTAATGAATCAATTAATACTCTTTTTTTTGCCATTCTCGATTTATTGGAAGCAATAGCCTCCTCCGCTGACATACCGATCTTTTTTTTGCAGGAGGAGGTACGTGCCGTTGTACTTTATGTTGATTTGAATGTGATATAGGCAGGGAGACATGCATGGTTATTCCTCATTTCCTGATTGATGTGTTTTTGCGTTCTTGGCCATCTGGGCTTGCAGTTGAGCAACTGTTGCTGCCAACTGATCTGCGCGTTGTTTTTCTTGGAGCTTTTCTTGTCTTTCTTGATCTGCGCGTTGTCTTTCTTGAAGCTTTTCTTTTCTTTCTTTCTGGGTTTCAGCT
The DNA here is from genome assembly GCA_018402095.1 of bacterium. Classification (GTDB taxonomy): domain Bacteria; phylum Margulisbacteria; class Marinamargulisbacteria; order SXXA01; family SXXA01; genus M30B43. Next base: position 9,207 of record JAGYJO010000050.1, on the reverse strand, counting down.
CTGGCGATAGACACCTTTTGGGTCAGTAGCTTTATTCGTTGTTCTGTATCGCTACCACTGTCGGATGAGAGATCGAGAGGTCCGGGGCTTTGTATGCCAAGATAAGTCTGTTTGGTGGCGATTTCAATAAATTTATTTCGGGCTGTATTCCGCGCGCGTGCGTTATATTTTCCAAAATCATCTTTGAAGTCTTGAATCACTGTTTTTATGTCATCCACGTTCATATTTGCGTTTTCCATTTCAGCGGCATGATACTGCATGCAATGTAATAAATCATAATTTTTCAAGCGTCTGATTTCAAAATCTTTTAATTGTTCGTGACTGTTTTTGTCAAAACAATGGACTATCCCTAGTCCTATTCCGCGTCCTCTGTGGGCCTCTTTTACAGTTGCGTCATTTTTGAATCGGTCTATAAACCCAGTCTGATCGATGAGATCTGCTATTTTGCTGTTGGTGTCTAGTGCTACCTCTATGACCAACTGCTGCAAGATTGTTTTTTGTCCCTTTTGATTTAACCATGTGATGACATCTGTAGCACTTTTTGAACTGTTATCGGGACTATTTAATAGCGTTAAATTGTCGGTGTCATTATATAGCGTGATTTTGAGAAGCTCTGTTGGGACCAGCCGCTGGCCTTTTTCCTGAAAATAGTCTGGAGAGCTACTCACAATGGCTTGTCTGAGAACACGTGCAATATCAGGATGTTGTGTGTTTACAAAGTAGACACAGCTGCTCACTCTGGCACTGATTTTTTCCCACGGATGGGTATGATCTTTGTCTGTATAGTCGATTTCGATATATTTTTGGCGAGGGATATCAAATACCAGTGTTTTATTGGTGTATTTTTCGCCCAAATCGATGACCGATTGTCTTTGTTGTAAAGTATCTTTGGTAACGGGATACTCTATTTTATCTGCTGTTCGTGTCAGAAATGTACCGCGGCTTCTGAAGTCAGCGGGTGTTGTACGCCATTTTTCCATAGACGTCATGAGGCTTGTTTTTGCTTTTTGAGGAAGATTTGACTGGGTGAGTGCAATGGCCTCATCAATGGTTAATCCTATTCCAAAGGGAATTATGGTGGCGTCTTCGCACAGTTGTTGCACTTGGGTGTCAGGATTGGGATTTGTAACACGATCCAATAAGCTTAGCGCCTGTTTCTGTTCACCTTCTGAATACTGAATCGTACGTGGATCTATTCCAAATGAAGCCTGAAATAGTGCCTGTAGTTGGGCTGCGCTTGTCGCGGAGGCAACCGCTGATACGTGTGTGATATTCAAAAGGTGTAATGCCGAACTATGGGTGTATTGTGTTTGCGTGGGGATGTTGGCGTTTGCGCTATTACTGGTTTTTGTGACTTTTGGGTGGATTCTTGTGTGTGTTTGAATACACTTTTCTTGGAGGCTTTTGGCGCTGTCGGAATCTGACCTATATTCATTTTGTATCCTTATGTTTAATGTCTACAACAATGTTGTGAGGCATTCCTTCTTTGGATTTTTTTGAAACATTTGAAGTGCAAAAATAATGGGCCTGCACAGATGCTGTAGGAAACAATTACCAATCCGGAGCGAACCCTCTATAATGCCCGGTCTAATGGCATATTTGGGTATACATACAGCAACATCGCAAACCTCTTTGACCCTTCTAAAGGGGGGGTAGCTTTTCACAGAAACTTTTCAACGGCGTTCTGTTGATACCGACAATCTCAATCAAAAATGCTGATTTGAATGGGGTGTAGGTGGGGAGACATTCATCGCTGTTATTTCTGCATGAATCTGTTGTGCTTTGCTGGAAAAATACTGGTTTTGTTTCTGTAATTCTCGAACAACCTTTTGAAAAATAGTGACCTTTTCTGTCGGGAGTAATGTGATTGGGGCAGTGTTGTGTTGGTGTGTGTTGATCGTGACGCAGTCATGTTCTAGCTGATTGGCTACGCGTTCGATATCTTTTGGCGGTAGTTTCTCATAGCCTGATTCATGTTTGGCTATGGTGTAGAACTGTGTGAGTAGGGTGTTGAGTTGGGGTCTCAGTGTTTTGTAGTCATCAGGTTTAGGGCTCACCGTCTTCACACATGGCAATGATGTCTGAAAAAGAGGGGGCTGCGGTGGATAGGGTTGAGGGGATGAGTTGCCATGTGGGCGTTGTGCTGTGGCTGATTCGTTTGTGGTGTCGCATGGGGGCCTACTTTCTGCTGAAGCTGTTTCCTTTCTTATCGGGTTTTTGAGCGTTTAATTGCAGGTTGTTTTTTGTTGCATTTTAAAAATATTCAAAATGATTTGAGCTATGCCCCTGGCTTAACATCCCGCCCCATGTTATGTTTTTGCTATGTCAGCGAACACACTTTACGACAAGGTTTGGGACCTTCATAAGGTTGCCACATTGCCAAATGGCCAAGACCAGCTTTTCATAGGCTTGCACTTGGTTCATGAAGTCACCTCTCCGCAAGCCTTTGCGGCCCTTCGCGAACGCGGTTCCGAAGTGGCGTTCCCCAGTCGCACCTTTGCGACAGAAGATCACATCATTCCCACCGATTCTCAGGTGCATCCTTATGTTGATGCCCAAGCGGAGTTGATGTCGACCACACTCAAAAATAATGTTGAAAAAGCCGGTATCCGCTTTTTTTCGCCAGACACGAATCGCCAAGGCATTGTGCACGTCATCGGCCCAGAATTGGGTCTGACCCGGCCGGGTATGACCATCGCCTGTGGGGATAGCCACACCAGTACCCACGGGGCTTTTGGGTCTTTGGCGTTTGGGATTGGTACATCGGAAGTCCACTACGTCCTTGAGACACAAACGCTTCCCTTGAGCCGTCTAAAAGTCCGTCAAATTTCTGTAGAAGGCGCTTTGTCTCCTGGCGTTTCTCCCAAAGACGTGATTCTCAAAATCATCCAAGTCTTGGGTGTCAAAGGCGGTATTGGCTATGCGTATGAATATGCTGGATCTGTCTTTGAAAACATGTCTATTGAAGGTCGTTTGACCGTTTGTAATATGAGCATCGAAGGCGGTGCCCGTATCGGGTATGTGAATCCTGATGCAATCACGGCAGCGTACCTGAAGGGTCGTGAGTTTGCCCCTGTTGGCGACGAGTGGACCAAGGCTTTGGCATATTGGGATAGCGTTCGTTCCGCGCCGGATGCGACCTATGATGACCGTGTGGTTTTGGATGGTTCGGCTATTACGCCGATGGTGACTTGGGGGATTCATCCTGCCCAGTCTGTCGGTATTGATGAAAAGCTACCCTTGTTGGCAGATGTGTCCGACGAGGACCGCAAAACAACAGAAGAAGCCTATGCGTACATGAAGTTTACGCCTGGCCAGCCTATCGCTGGGACCCCTATTGATGTGGTGTTTATTGGTTCATGTACCAACTCTCGGATCTCTGACTTGCGTGAAGCGGCTGCGGTTTTGAAGGGGCGTCAGGTTGCGACGGGCAAAAAAGTCATCGTGGTCCCTGGGTCTCAGCAAGTCAAAGCGGCCGCTGAAGCCGAAGGTCTCCATGAGATCTTTCGTGCGGCAGGCGCAGAGTGGCGCAATGCGGGTTGCTCTATGTGTTTGGCGATGAACCCGGATCGTTTGATCGGAGACCAGATCTGCGCATCTACCAGCAATCGCAACTTTATGGGACGTCAGGGTAGTCCTACGGGGCGGACATTGTTGATGAGTCCTGCGATGGCGGCGGCGGCGGCGATTACGGGTTGCGTGACAGATGCGAGGGCTTTCTTGTGATTATTACCAAAATAGAAGGCCATGCGGTGGCCTTGGTCGGTGAAGATATCGATACGGATCGTATTATTCCTGCCCGATTTTTGAAGGAAATTACGTTTGAGAATATGGGTAAATACGCGTTTTATGATGCGCGTTTTGCCGAAGATGGTACCGTGCTCGATCACCCCTTTAATGACCCGCGTTTTCAAGGGGCGTCGATCTTGGTTGCGGGACGGAATTTTGGCTGTGGCTCATCTAGAGAACACGCGCCCCAAGCCTTAAAGCGTTATGGCATCCAAGCGGTTTTGGCGCCCTCTTTTGCTGAGATTTTTCGTGGTAACTGCAAAGCAATAGGGATTGCCACGATGACCCTTTCTGAGGCGGCAACGGCGTCGCTTCAGACCGCCATTATGCAAACCCCCAAACTGCCGGTTTGTGTGGACCTGGTCAACCGTCAGGTGGTCGCCGGTGACATGACGGTTGCGGTCGATATGCCAGACAGTCACCGCCAGGCCTTTATGTCTGGGACCTGGGAGTCCATAGGTCTGTTGGTGGCCAATAAAGAACTGATTCGCGACAAAGACGCTGTGTTGCCCTACTAAAATGGTATTTCCTGATATCAGCCCGGTGTTGATCCAGATTGGGCCTATCGCGATCCGTTGGTATGGGTTGGCTTATATCGCAGGGATCTTGATCGGATTTCGTCTGGTCAGCAAAGACCTCTTTCGTCTGGGATTGAATAGCGATGATAGATACAACCTCATGACCTGGTTGATCTTTGGTATTTTTCTCGGTGGACGTATGGGCTATGTGTTCTTTTATGACATGTTTTATTATGCCCAAAACCCGGCTCAAATTTTGGCGGTGTGGCATGGTGGTATGTCGTATCACGGTGCGGCGATAGGGTGTATGGTGGCCTTGTATTTGTTTGGTAAACGGCGACGGGTATCTTATTTGTCGCTGTTGGATCTGTTGGGGTTTGCTTCGACGATTGGTATCTTTTTCGGGCGACTTGCCAACTTTATCAATGCTGAGCTGTATGGTCGGGTGACGACGATGCCTTGGGGCGTTGTGTTTCCTTCTGGTGGACCGTTGCCGCGGCATCCCTCTCAGCTCTATGAGGCTTTTGGAGAAGGTTTATTTATTTTTGTCGTGCTATGGGCTATCCAAAGATACCGTGAAAAACTGAATCGTCCGTTGAATCCGGGGATGTTGTTTTCTTACTATTTATTATTGTATGGCAGTGTTCGGTTTGTGATCGAGTTTTTCCGTGAGCCGGATAGTCAGATTGGGTATGTGTTGGGGATGTTTACGGTGGGACAGCTCCTCTGTCTCTCGATGGTCCTCTTGGGTGCCGGTGTTTTTGCTTATGCACGATCGTTGCCTGTACGGGATTCAAAGGGCGGCGCCCCTTCGAGCTCCCGGGATCGAAAGGGTGCGTGACACAGTCACGAACCCTTTCGAAGTAAGCAGCTCCCCTCCCTGGGGAGATGTTATGTGTGGGGATTTACTCACCAGGTACGCGACAGCCAGTACGTCCTACCAAATCCTAAACAACGATATCCAGCGACATCTGGTGGGGCATACACTGTTTGGCTTCAAGCGCGCATGGGGGTGGACCATTGTCGCGGGCGAGCCGGTTGGTCCGCTGTCGGCGCAATCAGTGGCAATGGCCACTTTCGAGTCTCAATCGTCACCTGTGGCCTACTTTATGGCCGAAAGAGACTGGAAAGAACGTCACGCGCAGACGCATCCACATGCTGTGTATCTGGGTAGCCAGCCGGTATGGACGCCGGGAGATTGGGACATGGCCATGCGACACCCCTCCCTCAGGTATCAGCGCAATCGGGCGAAAAACAAAGGCTTGGTTTTGTCGGAAATCACGGCCGAGGAAGCGGCTATACGGCCGGATTTGCAGCAGTTGCGGCGCGCGTGGCTGGCCCATCATGGCTTACCTCCGATGCATTTTTTGGTAGAGTCCGATGTGTTCGGCAATCCTGGAGAGCGGCGTTTTTTTTGTGCCCGGTTGGCGGGTGAGATCGTGGGTCTCTTGGTATTGGCGCCGGTGTTTCAGCGCGAAGGGTATTTGGTCGAGGTGTCGCTGAGACATCCCAAGTCGCCGAACGGGACGATTGAGTGTTTGTTGGATTATGTCTTTCGTTCTGTGTCTGGGGTTCAGTTTTTAACGTTGGGGTTGAGCCCCTTGCGACAAGACGTTTTTTCAGACAAAAACCCATTTTGGATTCGCATACTGTTTGGCATGATGCGACGCTTTGGGGCTCCGTTTTATGATTTTTCAGGGTTAAATAGATTCAAAGAAAAATGTCGGCCAGGATCTTGGGAACCCTTGTTTTTGGTGTCTCGACATCCGATAACGCCACGAACCCTAGCGGCTGTTGCCAAAGTGTTTTTTCGGGTCTGAGCCGGCGTCATAAAGGGCGCTTTTTTCCCTAGATCGAGATGGGGCACAGTGACGGCAGGCGTGCGATTCTTTTTTTCGAGATCGAAAGGGTGAGCGGCGCAGTTGCTCACCCTTTCCATGATGACGGCCCCTCTCTTCTGTCAGGAAGGGAAGGCTCTAAGTGGCCACTCCGTCAAAATAGGCGTTGATGATGGCGATGCTTCTCTGTTTGAGATCACCACTGTCAGTTGCTTTTTTAATAAAAGATAAAACGGCTTTTTTCGAGAGCCCGAAATCCTTTAATCCTTCGAAATAGGTGGCTATGGCGACCGAGTTATCTTTGTGTAACGCTACAAAAAGGCTGGGTAAGCCATCTTTTCTTTTCGCTGCGAGCAAAGGTAATAGCTCTTTTTTCGAGAGCCCGAAATCCTTTAACCCTTCGAAATAAGCGGCTATGGCGTCTTTGCTATTGTTTTGTAACGCTACAAAAAGGCCTGGTATGCCATCTTTTCTTTTCGCTGCGAGCAAAGGTAATAGCTCTTTTTTTGAGAGGCCTAAAGCCTTTAATCCTTCGAAATAGGCGGCTATGGCGGCTGAGTTATCAGCTTGTAATGCGATATAAAGGCCAGGTATGCCATCGTCTGTTTTCGCTGCGAGAAAAGGCATTATTTCTTTGTTTGAGAGGCCTAAATTTCAGAATCCTGAGATAGGCAGATGTGGCGGCTTTGTTATTGTTTTGAATGGCTATGAAAGACTATGTACGCCATCGTCTGTTTTCGCTGCGAGCAAAGGTATTAGTTCTTGCTTGAGAGTTCTAAATCCTTTAATCCTTCGAAATAGGCGGCTATGGCGTCTTTGTTATTGTTTTGAAGGGCTATGAAAAGACCAGGCACGCTATCTTCTCGCTGCGAGCAAAGATAGCCTTGTTTTTTTTGAGAGGCTGGATGACTTCAATTCTGCAAAAGTCTCACGTAGGGCTTCATGAAAATTATAACTCATTAAATGAAAGACTGTTTCCCTCGTCAGGATTCGGGTGTGCTTGGTCAAGAGGGGTTCTTTTTGGGAAGTATCAGCGGGCCCATTCGGCAACACGAATAGCATCGAAACAGAGGTTTCCAGGGGTGCTTGGTAGTAAGCTTTGTAGCCGACTATCTCGATCAATGATTTGAGGGATAACGGCGTGATATCGGCCAAAGAGTCGGCGCTGACGGATTTGTAGATCACCGTGAAGTTGGGGTCATAAAGGTTAACGCCATAGGTAGGCTTTTCATGGCTGTTGGTTAGTGTCAGCCATAGTCCCATAGCGTGATTTGTAGACTGTAACAGTATTTTTTGGAGGGGCGTTTGATTGTGACGCATATCGTTGAACTGGAGAGTTAACCAGTTACCCAGTTTTTCATTTTCAATCAGATGGACATCATGCGCTTGTTTTGTGACGCTATTGTATTGTTCCTCCATACCAAAGGGGATTTTTTTTGCAATACGTTTTTTGCTAGAATAGGGTTTTAAGTCCACCGTCCCTGATGGGGTTACATCGAGAAGGATGCTTAGGCTGAGGTGGCTACAGATGATGGGTTGTGTTGTGTTCGTAAAGGTCGTTTGCATATTTAAGTTTAAACTTTTTTGCGTAACCAACCCCTTTGTTTCGGGTGTAAGTGGTTTTTGTTCTGTTGAAACACAGGCGGCGTTGTCGCAGTAGTTCTCTTGTGTGGGTGGTGTCTTGGGTTCTTTTTCCTTGGGAGAGAGGTTTGTGTGCCTGGAAGATTGTGCTGCGCCGTATGTGACAACGCTGGATAAAATCAGTATCAAGACGGCAAGGAATGTGGGGATTTTGGGAACGTGAGCTGGGTTTCTGACACTGACGATTTTGAAGTGATGGTTTTTCATACTGTCTTATCGTCCAAAACAGAAATAAATTGCAGTTGAATTTTGTTTTAGTCCTGGCTTTACGATTTTTTGTGCTTAAATAGCGACAATTAAAATAGTGTTCTGGGTTTTGTGTCCGCTACTTGTGATGTCTCGACGGTCGATGATCTCCGAACTTTGGCGGCGACTGCAAAGGTTTTTTTAACATGAGGATTTGTTGTAATGCGTATCAAAATTCGAAAAAAACATATGTTTAAAGCGGTTTTTCTAGACCGCGACGGGACGCTGATTCAAGAGCGTCACTATCTATCTGACCCCGAACAAGTGGTTTTGGAGCCGACTGTCATAGATGCTTTGCAGCTGTTGCGTCGCCACCGCTTTCGACTCATTATGGTGACCAACCAGTCCGGTATTGGGCGTGGGCGTATCAAATTGCGTCAGTTCCTCGCGGTACAGCGACGTTTGATTGATTTGCTTGCACCCCATGGGGTGTTTTTTGATGACTTTTATTATTGTCCGCATCATCCCACTGAAGCCCGTGATCCCTACCGGAAATTTTGCCATTGTCGCAAACCAGGGGCGGGGATGTTGCTCGAAGGGATTAAAAAGTACAGAATTGAGCCGCAATATAGCTATATGATTGGTGACAAAAGGGCGGACGTGGAGGCGGGGTACAATGCCCATGTTCAGCCTATTTTGGTCAAAACAGGCTATGGTAGCAACTACAGCGGCCCAGCGCCTGGGTACGTGGCGGACACCTTGTTGGCTGCGGCCGAATACATTGTTGCACGTGAAACAAAGGAGCGCTTCTGATGCGCTCCTTTGCTGTGTTTTTTGTGTATTCATCATGTTTTTCTCGGCGAAGCCGAGAAAAGAAAAAAGAATTGAAAGGGCTTCGCCCTTTCGATCCCGTTTTTGCCCGAGACAGGCAAATGAAAGTATCTCTCTCCGCTGTTCCTGCTGGGAGTTTGCGGGCAAGCACCGCAGGTGCGCAGCCCTCATTTTTTGAATCCCCCCTCTTGGGAGGTGAGTCGGCTTTGCGACGTAACCGAAGTCTTGCCGACTGCAAGGAGGAAAAGAACCTGCCGAGTAGGCTGGTTCGGCAGAGATGTAGGCTGCCCGGCTGGATCTGCCCAAAGGCAGATTCACGAAGGGGTAGGGGGTGGGATTATGTCTAACCCACAACGCCGGGTGTTGGTGGTCTCCAATGGCCATGGCGAAGACCACATCGCATG
>JAGYJO010000005.1 GCA_018402095.1 bacterium | reverse complement strand
TTCACAGAATCCCGCCAATTGAAACGCACACAAAAAAGCCCCGAGACGGGGCTTTTTTGTGAAAACAGGGACCTCTCCCCACTTTTTGGAAACAATTAGTTGGAAACAGCCGCCGCGCCAGCTTTCCACGGCCCCATACGATCTACCACTCGGGCTGTATTTGCCTTGTCTAGACTGCCTGAAATTTTTTGAGCAACACCATCTAAAGCAACAACACCTTCGAAAACCAGTTGCCCAGAATTTCGCTTAGAAGCCTCAGCAACACGTTGTTCAGCAGTGTTTCCTGCTTCAACCGTTCCTCGTGCAGGAGGTGTGGCACTCACGCCCCATCCACAGTTAAAACTAAAACTAAACTCTCCGGGAACACAAGGACAGCCGCCGCGCAATTTGGGTTGGGAACTTTGAACCCTATCCAATTCTTTTGAGTCCACACCTTTGTCTAGCAACTGCTGACGTTGGTCTCTAGAAATATACCCTTACTGGGTCTGTTTGAGCGTCATATACAGCTGACTGCGTAGCGAGGCTTCCGTATCCGCATTTTGCGATGGGGTCGTTGGCGCATTGTGCGTTTTTTCCACTGTCGTGACACGTGGATTATGGGTTGGCACAGTGACTGTGGGGCGTGAGGCAAAGGGACTCAATAGTGATAATTTCATGGGGTATCTCCTCATTATTCTAATTTGTTTGTAGCAAATGATTGGCAGCCGTTAATTGTTTGACACTGTTTTTATGTGCGGCAATCGTGCTCATATTTTTAAAGCCCTCACGTGCAGATGTTGCAAGTTGGGTCACGGTCCCGCCTATGGGTATAAATGATGCGAATGCATTAAAAAGAGTGGTAATCACTTGCGATTTTAAATTTTGAACCCCTTTTCTGAGCAAGGTTCTTTGTGTCTCAATTTCTTTCAGCAACAGCTGCGAGGCATCATGCATGGCGGCTCGTTGTGTCTCGATTGTCTGACCCAGCCCTCTGTTGCTCGCCTGCATCTGTGTGAGACGACTATCCAGTTCCGCTTTTTTTACGCGCTCATCTTCATAACTCTTTTGTGTCTGGCGTAACGCGGCCTTAGCTGTAGCCAGTTCCGCTTCACACACGCTTACCTTTTTCTTTAGTTCAGCATCTGCAGTGCCTTCAGTAGCCGCTTTTATTTCTAAAAACTTTTTGGAGGCATCATTGATTACAGTTTCTTCTGCGTTTAACTCTGCTTTTAAGGCCTCATCTTCGATTAGGCCTGCTTTTGCGTCTGGTAGCAGATCTGCAATGTGATCCCAGTTCTCTGGCGCCATAGTTAATGCATTCTGACCGTTGTGATCTTGCGTCCCCAGAAAAATCGCACCCCCAAATTTTCGGGCTGCAGCAGCCAGCTCATCATAGGGATCTGCGTCAGCGGCACCAAGGGATGTCGTATCCCCGCAGATAAACCACGGTATACAAGGACCGCCACCACGCAATTTTGGTTGAGAGTGTTGAACATGGTCTAGTTCTTTTGGGTCGACACCTTTTTCTAGCAACTGCTGACGTTGGTCTCTAGAAATATACCCTTGCTGGGTCTGTTTGAGCGTCATATACAGCTGACTGCGCAGAGAGGCTTCCGTATCTTTCATAGCAGCCTTGGCAATCTCGATGCTTTTTGACAGTTGTTTCGACGACTGCACATGCCCCTTTCTTGTCGCTACACTATGTGTGCTGATCATAGTCATTGCAATTGAATTCACATTGAGGCTCCTTTGTTTTGTTGTAACTATCTAGCCCCTACGGGATCTAAAGGGCTGTAGCCCTTTGAATCCCGCAAGGAGGCTAGATAGTTACGTTTTGTTAACGTAGGGACGTCTCCCTACTTTTTAGGGATATCCACATTTGAGGCCAACCTGAATTCGTACACAAAAATCCATTTACTTTCTCAGGAGTAACCGTTTTTGGTTAAAAACTGATTGATTTACACACCAACACACCTGGTAGTGATTAATCACCCTGAGCCATGGACAAAACACCACGATAAATTTCACCCTACCCCCACCACCCCAAACACCGCCCAATCCGATACCCCGGATAATCGGCAAACACGGGATACCAGGGGGGCAGAAAGCACCCCCCTCACCCCCCTACTGCCAACGCAACAACGACGGGGCATAGCCTTCCGGCGCATGAAACCCCATCAACTCGCACAAGGTTGCAGCCACGTTGGCCAAACCAGCATCTGGCAGGTTGTCTGCCAAGGTATACGCCCCATCATAGGTCGCATCCACGATCGCACAAGGAACAGGATTCAAGGTATGGGCTGTCTTAGGCTCCCGTTTGCCGTTTTTTTCCACAAACATCTCATCCGCATTGCCATGATCTGCCAAAACGACCACACACCCATTCAGTGCCGAAACAACGTCTATCAATTGCCCAACACACTGATCTGTCACTTCGCAAGCAGTTACCGCTGCCTCAAAAACACCGGTATGGCCGACCATATCCCCATTGGGAAAATTGATCCGACCAAAGTCATAGTTACCCTCTTGGAGCAAAGCAATACTTTTGGCCGTAATCTCATGCGCTTTCATCGCTGGCGCTTGGTCGAATTGAATTTTATCCGACGGAATTTCGACATACGTCTCTAGCGCTGGATCAATATATCCGGAATTGTTCCCATTCCAAAAATACGTCACGTGCCCATATTTTTGCGTTTCTGAAATCGCAAACGACTTCAATTTTGCGGCACACATGTACTGGCCTACAGGACAATCAATCGCTGGCGGATTTACCAAAAAATGACGCGGCAAATTCAAGTCACCATCATAAGACATCATCCCTGCAAAAAAGACATCTGGACGACGCACACGGTCAAACTGTGTGAAATCTTCATTTTCAAAGGCCATAGTCAACTCGAGTGCACGGTCTCCCCGAAAATTGAACAACACCACGCTATCACCGTCTTGAATTTGGCCCACAGGCTGTCCATTCTCCGTGATCACAAAAGCGTCCAAATACTGATCCGTTGCCTTCGGGTCTTCGGCGTACATGGTCTCCACAGCTTCTCTTGCAGACGAAAAAGGCCGTGCATCGCCCAACACGTGGGCTTTCCAACCACGCTCTACGATCGTCCAGTCGGCATTATAGCGATCCATCGTCGTGACCATACGTCCACCACCAGACGCAATTTTCGCACTCACCCCATACGTCGCTTCCAGCCCTTGCAAATGAGATTCCAATTGATCCAGATACATCAACGCTGACCGCTCGCCGACATCACGCCCATCGAGCAAGACATGCACGCGCATCGTTTTCACACCAGCAATGGCCGCTTTTTCCGTCATAGATAACAAGTGGTCAATATGGGCGTGTACATTGCCATCAGAAAGCAACCCGATGAAATGCAACGTCGTCGATTTTTCCAGGACATTGGCCACGGCTGCTTTCCAAGTCTCCCCCTCATACAAAGCGCCAGAACGAATGGCATTTTGCACCAACGTCGCACCCTGATCAAACACACGGCCCGCACCCAGTGCGTTGTGCCCCACTTCACTATTGCCCATGTCTTCGTCCGAGGGCATCCCCACTGCACGACCGTGGGCTCTCAACGTTCTATACAAAGGCTGCGTCATCAAGCGGTCCAAAACAGGCATCTTTGCCATATGCACAGCATTCCCAGATTCCGGTTTTCCGAGGCCCACCCCGTCCATAATAATCAGCAAAACAGGGCCTTTTCTTTCAAAGCCATTGGGGGTCAATGTGAGTGCGGTCATAATCAGTCTCCTTGGTATGAAAGTACAAACAGCAAAAACAACAGAATGTCATACGGACACCACGCAAGGCAGTATCCAAAGGGTATTTCAACAAAGTCCCTACTATACCGCAGTTCCCAAGGGAAAATAAGAAAACCCCAAATCTGACATTGTTTGACGATCCCACAAACAACGCATATCGATCACAAGAGGGTCTGCCATCAGGTGATACACACGCCGCAAATCCAGATCACAAAACAGTGGCCATTCTGTCAAAACAAGACACCCCTGAGCCTCTGTCACCGCGTCATACACAGTCGCAGCATAACGAACACTGTCACCCAAAACAGACTGAGCATTGGACATCGCCTCTGGATCAAACACCGTCACATCAGCACCCGCGACTACCAGCTGAAGGGCTATGCTTATCGCCACAGAGTCACGAATATCATCCGTATTCGCCTTAAACGCCAGCCCCAACACAGCAATACGCTTGCCAGACACCCCGGACAAAACCCGCATTATCTTTTGAAAAACCCAGGCCTTATGGGCCTCATTCGAGACAGATACCGCGCCAACCAATGGCAACGACAAGCCGTTATCACCCACGATAGCGCCCAACGCGGAAACATCTTTCGGAAAACACGATCCGCCATAACCAGGTCCCGCACTCAAAAATGCGGCCCCAATACGGGGATCCAAACCCATGCCCTTTGCAATATCCTGAACAGTTGCGCCCACAGATTCAGAGAGCACGGCCATCTCATTGATAAACGCTACTTTGGTCGCCAAAAACGTATTAGAGGCATATTTGATCAACTCCGAAGCCGCATACCCAACCGATATCAGCGGCACCCCACGATCTAAAAAGGGCTGATAAATCGCCATCATTTTGGTGAAAACCACGTCTGAATCAGCACCTACCACAATGCGGTCAGGGTTCATAAAGTCTGAAACAGCCGTTCCTTCCCTCAAAAACTCTGGATTGTTGGCCATAAAAATACGAGACAACCCGGCATCCGCTATTTTGGTCGCCAGTCGCGCCGTCGTACCCACGCTCACCGTACTCTTGGTCACCACAACACAAGCCTGTGTCATGGGGTGTTTCTGAAAATGCCCTATCAATTGATCAACAGCCGTCTCTACAAAATGCAAATCCGCATGGCCATCCGAAGACTGCGGCGTAGGAACGGCCAAAAACACGGCTTCCGTATCCGCACACATCGCCTCATCGAGGGTATCAAAAAAAGACAGCGTGCGGTTTTGAACCGCCGCACACACCATCTCGGACAAGTCTTTTTCATAAAAAGGAATTTGCCCCACACGCAGCCGCTGCACCTTCGATGCATCCACATCACAGCAAGTCACCACGTGTCCATGATGGGCCAGGCATGTGGCCGTCACCAGGCCAACATACCCTGCACCCAAAATGCTAATCTTCATCGCTTAAAACCCTGTCGCCAGACCTTTGATCACCAAAAAGGAGAAGACGGCATCCGACACTGTTTTAAACACCTCTACGGTAGACTTCATGAAAATCATCCAATTAAAAGGAACTGTAATATTCTCCGGCACATAAACGATGTCACCAGGCTGCAAATTTTGATCAAACTTGGCAACGGTACCATCCACACGAAACACCTTCACATTTTCTTTGTCCGCGTATTTGGTAAATCCTCCCGCGTTGGCAATATATTCTTCAGCGGTACGGACGTTCAAAAACTGATAGGTCGCAGGGCTCTCAACACCACCCAAAATTTGAATATAGTCCGGCCTCTTGGGAATCACCAGGACATCGCCATCTTCCAGCAGAAAATCCCGTTCGGCACCTTGCGCCTCCGCCATGATTTGTTCCATCGCAATCACCATGCGGCCTTTGTTGCGACGGCCAAACTGTTGCAACTGCTGAATATAGCCCACCCTGGCTTCCAGTATTTTCTGATTGATTTGCTTATCTATTTCCGAAAAAGCCGTCATTTGCAATTGGTCATACATCAATCTTTTTTGCTCGTCATACACCACTTTTTCATATCCCGAACTTTCGTGATCACTGAGTTTGTCTCGGGTGAAAACCGTCGCTATCAAATAGGCTTCAGGCGTAATACCCCCCGCACGCGCTACGAGATCCGTAATACGGGACTTCTCTGTCATGGTAAATTCCCCCGGAAAAGCAACTTCACCAGAAATACGAACCCGAATCTTGGGATTCTTCAGTGTTTTGACACGAATATCATCCGAAGGCCGCAACAGGATATTTGGACTGGCCCTCCCGTCACCATTCAGAGACACTGAAACAAGAGACACCTCACCAGACGGTTGGAGACGCAACACATCCACTTCCGGCGCACGCAAGACCGTGTCCAGTTTGGCCATAAAGAGCAAATCTTGGATCCGCATATCACCCAAAAGCGGATAACTGCCAGGGTTCCGCACCGCACCTTGGATAAGCACTTTTTCAGACGGCAACAGCGCACTTTCAGAATAGGCTTTTACGACATCCCATTCTTGTATTTTAAAGGCACGGTCCTCTGCTTTGGTATAATCCAACGTGATCAAACGGGTATTCGTTTCCGTCACATAGCGATACACATCCACCCGCGACAAGCTGTGGGGCAACACCCCCTCCGCCTTACCAATCAAATCAGCCAAAGACATCGTGGGCTCCCATTGATAATGCCCTGGTTGTGCAAAATTGCCTACCGCAGTCACGACATTGCGCAATTCACGACGTACAGGGTGAAACACCACCATGTCGCCATTTTGAAGCTTGATTTTTTTTGTTTTCTCTATCAATTCTGTAGGGGTTTGAACAATAATATCCTCAACGCGTTGAAATTCACCCGTCTGCACACGGAAAATCTGAACCCGTTTATAATAATGATCCCAAGTCAACCCAGCCGCAAAAGAAAGAATATCTGACAAGCCGTCTCCAGATGTCATTTCATAAATACCTGATTGCGCCACCGTGCCACCGATCAAAACAGTATCGCCAATAGGGCTAATCAAAACGGTGTCATCATTTTCAAGCAAGACATCTTGCCGTCTATCCCCGCTCAATAAGTAGTCATAAAGGTCCACCGTCCGCACCACACGGTTGTTTCGCAATATCTGAATTTTACGTAAAGACCCTTCTTTTTTGGGGCCATGTGCCAGATACAAAAGTCCCGTCAGACGGGTTCCAGCTGGCACTTGGAAAGACCCTGGCTCCGCCGCTTGACCCAACAAATACACGGTAATGTTACGCCGTGACTTCAGAACCACCTGAATATCAAAATTCACAAAATGCTTGGCCAAGATCTGCTGAATGAGTTTTCCAGAATTTCGAAATGGGACACCAGACAAATTCATAGGTCCAGCTTTGGGCAAGACCACAAACCCATTGTTGTCCAAAGTCAGATCCATGCGTTCTTCCAGTTTTCCCCAAAGATATATCGTGATGGCATCCCCTGGCCCCAAAATATAGGCATCATCACTTTGGGTACTAGATGCCGTGAGAATGTGGTTTTGCGAAAAAACCGTGTAGCCAAATTGGGAATAATTCACACCATGCATCTCTTCCGGAAGCGCCTCGCCAAAAGATGAATTACCTCTCAATGCGATCAATTGCGGGTTACGCAACGCTCGAGACTCATATAATTTCTCAAGCGCTGATCTTGCAGTCACCGTCTCTGATTTCGATTTTTTTTGCGACTCATAAACTTTACTGGTATCCAGTGTTGTCTCAGCAGGCGTATCTGTCGCGCCGGCAGACAGGGCTTCTTGAACCTGGGCTTGTTGCTGGGGCGCCAATTGTTGCAACATTTGTTGGGCTTGTGGCGAATTGATCATCGCCGCCTGACTGGCCGCAAAAACGTGCGTACCCAATCCTACAGTCAACAACACGGTATATATAACTATAGACAAACGTTTCACAGTCATTGACCGCATACCAAAAGCCATGATTCTTTCACTCAATTGCTGCATAATTTAAGACCCCAAACTCGCTAAAATTTTCAGTTCTATCTCTCGTTGAATAGACCGAATAACACTAAACTTCTTGTCTACAGGCTCAATCAGAACACTGTAAGCACGTACCCATTTCCCCAAAACAATATCCGTCAGCACCTGATCCCCCACAACAATGGTTTTGTCCGGGGAAATACCGCGATCCCGACACCACGTATACAGGGTAAAAGGCAAAGGCTTCATCGCACGATAATAGCCAGGCACCCCCAGCTGATCACAAATACGCTTGATACGGTGGCGACTACTATTGTTCGACAGCACAACCACTTCAAAACCCATACCTTTCACGGCTTGTACCCAGTTCAAGACATCCAAAGGAACCTGCTTCGCGTCTTTTGCCAGAAGCGTATTGTCCACATCCAGAAAAAAAACGCTGTAGCCCGAATCCTGCAGAAACTCCAACGGAATGTCCCGCAATTGATCCACTATCAACGAGGGTAAAAACAGCGTTTTGAGAATACCAACAACACGTTTTAGCATTGGGAGAGACGGGCCGTTAGCGATGAAATATCCGCATGCCGCCAACGTAAACTTCCTGAATTGGTAATCAAGTGTGCTGTAGAGGACAGCAAGGTTTCTAAAATATCCAAATTGTTTTCTTTGAGCGTCGCGCCCGTGGCTGTCAGGTCTGAAATAATATCGGAAAGCCCTGTAATCGGCGCCAACTCAATAGACCCATATAGTTTGATCAGCTCGGCTTTGATGCCACGTTTGTTAAAATAGGCACTGGTAATCCGTGGGTATTTGGTCGCAACCCGAATGTTATGCCGAGACAAAGCATCACAGCCAGGAGGGCCCGCCAACACCAATTTGCAAGCACCATATTTCAGGTCTATCAACCGCAAAACAGGTTCAGGCTTTTCATCCAGCACATCCAAGCCCGCGATACCCAAATCAGCCGCCCCATTTTCAACATAGGTCGGCACATCCCAAGGACGCACCTGCAAGAGAACCAATCTACCCGTCGTATCTTCGGTAGACAGCTTTCGAGACGTCCTCAAGTCATCTTTAAAGTGAATTCCCAATGACGAAAACTTCTCCAATGCTTCAGATAGCAAATAGCCTTTTGCGGCTGCAATCACCAAGGGCTTTGTCATGAGCTTATCTCCATCGCACGTTGCAGCATCGCCAGGTCAAAAGCAAACCCTACTGCCGGCTGATCATAGCCAAATTTGGACAACAAAACATCATAGCGGCCGCCAGAAGCGATAGGAAAACGCAAGCCATCCAAATAGCAACGAAAAATCAATCCGGTGTATTGCTCCACACCATGAAACAAAGACATATTTATGTTTGTTTTGGCCTGAATCTCAGCGGGCAGTGCGTGAGAAACAGCATACAAGGCATTGTCTTTTGGGAGATCCGAAACAGCTACCATATCTGGCACAAAACCCAATCCAGCAAAGTCACCATCAAGAATCTGCTGCTGTTGTATATCTGTATACGCACGGGAAAAATCACGATGTCCCAGCTCAAACACAAAATCATGAAACCCACATGCGACCAAAACCTTGGCACAAAGGGTCAAAATTTCAGCATCGGCATCTGGGCCAGAGAGACCAATTAGCTCAACCCCACCTTGCATGTGTTCCAAATAAGTCGCATCTGAGGCCAAAGGGCTGCGAAACACAGGCGCGGTGTAATACAAACGTAAGGGCAAAGGGGCATCCTGCATACGTGACGCCACGAGCCGCGCTATCGCCGTCGTGTGATCAGGGCGCAATACAAGCGTACGACCCCCTGCATCAAAGAATTTCAGACATTGGTCTTTTAACTGTTCAGGCAATGCGTGGGCCAATGTTTCGTAGTATTCCACAGACCCTGTACGCACCAATTGGTAGGCTTCGGATTCAAAAGAATCAGACAAAACACCTAACACACGGTGATAGTGAGAGGCTTCATCTGGGGTAAAGTCAGAGACCCCGATTGGGGTGAGCATATTTTTCATAACCGTTATTGTAGGGCGAGGCTGTTTCATTTTACAAGAGAGGCTGAGGCACATCCGCCACAACTACGTCACTCGAACTTCGAAAAATGTCCGCAAGGCCCGCTCCAGAGGCGCGATGATGCGGATCCACCACCAATGTGCGCGCAATCCCAAACCGCAATTCATCGGAAAAAGTCTGAAAAAAAACGACCCAAAAACACGTCTTTCCTAAACGTATTTTTCAGCAACAGTGACGGTTGCCGGTGACAGTAAGGACCCCCCTGCAGAACAAGACACAAAGGGAAACACCCTTGCGGTGACAAAAGAAGACGGCAAACAACTATGCATAATATACCCGTTCCAAAATGAAACCCGGATTTCAAATCGCGACGGGAGCATATTCTTATATGTGACCAAAGCGATTTGAAATCCCTCGGTCCCGGTTTCATTTTGGGATGGGTATACAAACTGAGCTCAAGCAGAAAGGCCGTTTCTTTGCCCAAGTCGCTTTTCAATGATAACTTAGCAGAATCATAACAACATCTTGCGTTTCAAGCACCCAATCCAACATCGCGTCATGACAAAAGATCAGATGGAAGTTCTTTTCACATCCTGGCGTAACCAAGCACACCGCCACAGTCAAAACCACACACAGCCTGCCGTTATCCGACCAGGACAACACAACACCGCGACCAGAATGCCACCACCCAAAACCGCACACCGAGCTCACCCATATCTTCAGAATCACCTATGCACTACAAAGAAGAAAACGTAGCCATCGCACATAAAATTCCCGCGCATCTCATCGCTTGCGTGATCTGGCATATTCCTGACCAGCACCTGCGCGAAGAAACCTATTTTGATGCGGTGAAAGACGGCATCTTGTATCTCCATCACAAAACCCAACGCGCTGATCGATTGTAATACATGGACAGATATCAGCGGAACTGGTCTTATTCCCTCTACGAGGACACGCCCTATTTACGAGAAAGCCTACACGCCTATCTCACAACAGCGTGGACAAGTCTGGGGTTTTCAGCCAGTTTTTGGGGTAGCAAGTGGTGCGTCGTCCGTGACTCGAACACCCCGGGGGCCTACTGATTAAGAGTCAGCTGCTCTACCAACTGAGCTAACGACGCATCTCACGCGCCTACAAAATATAGGCGAAGTAGCAGAATTGTAGCGACCCCCGTCATGTGTAAACTCAATTCACACAAACGTTAATCGATTCCTACACGAGGGGGTGCGGGGCTATCAAAACGTAATCTCATTTCCTAGATGGGGGGGACAGGGGCGACACTTCGGCTGCGCTCAGTGACCTAAAACCCCGAAAAACTTCTTTCGCTCAGCTTCGCTGAGCGAAATGGAAGAGATTAACAAAGGACTTGGCTGGTCCCTGAGGCATCTCGAAGGGCGAAACTCCCACTTAGCCTGGCGTAGGAATCGCTTACATCAAAACAGTAAGCACTTCTGAACCGGGGGTGCAGGGGGCGAAGCCCCCGAAAAAACATTATTTCACTCAGCTCCGCTGAGCGAAATATAGAGATTTCAAAGGGCTGACGCCCTTTGAATCCCAGTTAGCCCCCCCGCCTAGGAAGTAATTACTCAAAACATATCCATGCCCGTGGACAGCGCCACAGCTATAACGCTAGGATACGACGCATGATCAGTATTATCGATTATGAACGTCGGCAGCCTCCCGCGGCGTCAACGCGCCATTGGTATGTGGCTACCGACGGCCCATTATCACTGCCCCGAAGAGGCCGCAGCCGCCAGCGTCATGATCGTCCCTGGCCAAGGTGCCGCAGGTACCGCCATGACCAACCTGCGCGAACGTGGTCTGGACACCATTATTCGCGAACACGCACGCAGCAAACCCTATATGGGAATCTGCCTTGGATTTCAGCTCCTCTATGACTATTCCGAAGAAGATGGCGGCCAAGAATGCCTCGGCATTCTCCCAGGGCGGGTCGTCAAAATACCCGACACTCCCGGACTCAAAATCCCGCAAATGGGCTGGAACCAGTTGCACGTGAAGCATGATGCAAAAGGTTTTTTCACAGGATTATCAGACCCCATTTATGCCTACTTCGCCAACTCTTATGTCGTCACGCCTGCCAATGACGCACACACATGCACAGAAACCACCTACGGTATTCCATTTGCATCATCCGTACAAACAGATACAATTTTTGCTTGTCAATTTCACCCTGAAAAAAGCAGCACCGTTGGATTGGGTTTGCTACAACGGTTCCTAGACCTTCACCACTAAACCGCCATCACACACGGCTATTTTTTATTTACACGTTCCAAAAGTCCAGAGGATCGCAAATACGCGGCAAAGGCCTGCCTATCTCTCTCATTTTTTGGGTCACAAACACGCAAGGGTACCGTCTCAAAGTGATGGGAGTCGACAAAAAGATCTTTCGACATATGCAGAGCTGCCCACAACTCACGTTTTTTAGCCTCTCGCAGCTCTTTATGCTCTCTAATTTCCACAGAAGAAATCATACTCAAATCCAACAATTCAGTAGGCAGTAACATCTCCTGATGAATCGTCAATCCACGCCTCGCAAAGCGTGATACCAAATCAACAGGCACTTCAAATTCGGCAAGAACACCAACCTGACACCGTGTACTGGCAAACTTATACGCCAAGTGTTTTGATGCGCTAAAAGACGTCAAAATCCGACCGGCTTCAGTCTCATGAACGCCCAAAACATGGCACAAAACATCACCAAACCCCACAGGAAGTTTCGTCATAGATGGCGCAAACAAACGTCCCGAAGGCTGGGCCAGCAGCCTATCAAACTCACCACGCGTAATACCGCGATAGAGCTTAAAGCATTGCCCATCTGCTATTTTTGGGATAGCGGCAATAAACGACGACCGCGTCAGGTTGGCCCAAGACACGTTCGCCACCACCTGCATATCCATAGGCAAACAGATTAATTTTTCTACAGCAGAGGATACAAACTTAATACCCAATCTCGTAGCGCCTGGATATGTTTTCATATCTATACACGCCTCTGCCATCGATAAAGTACTCTCGACAACTTTTGCCGCAGCATCTATCCGAGCCTTAAGAAGGTTAGCAGACGAACACAAACCCGTCGGAGACCAGGAAACAAAAGGCTGAGGCGGCACAGGCGGCTTTATCACAATCTTTTCTATCGGCATGAACGGCCTTGGCTTGACTGTTTTTTTGAATTTCGGAAACACCTTTTTTTGAAACGTCGGCTGTATTTTCGGAATTCGCATCACCCGCGCTCCCGCAACGACAGCGTTCGAAAAAAGCCCCAAAGATAATTATTTTGAAAAAAGATAAAATCTCTCACACCCAGCAGTGTAATGCGTTATCTTATTTTTTCCTATTATCAAAATAAATAGATACGTCACTATTTCCGACACGGGATGCAAACCAAAAATGGCAACCGATTTCTAGGCCGGAGGAGGCGGAAACGGGATCCAAAGGGCTGCGCCAACTGCACTCTCAGCACAGGAAATACCCATGAAAAATCGTAATCATTTCCTAGATGGGGGGGGTACAGGGGGCGACACTTCGGCTGCGCTCAGTGACCTAAAACCCCGAAAAAACTTCTTTCGCTCAGCGAAGCTGAGCGAAAGTGGAGGATTAACAAAGGGCTTAGCTGGTCCCTGAGGCATCTCGAAGGGTGGATCCCACTTAGCCCCCCTGGCGTAGGAATCGCTTACCCCAGTCTGTTACGGGATTTGTTCCGGACTCGGTGTTTCGTTAGCGTGTGGGCTTTGTGACAATGGATAGGGTGGGCATGGTATTCTCCCTCAGAAGTATCCGTGAGTGTGGCGAGTCCTGTGGCTCCGAACGTGACGGTGCGTGGGACATGGGGGAGAGAAACGTTTCCCCTATGGGGTTGCTTTCTGATTCGCATGTTGTTTCTCAAAAGAATCAGAATGGGCCGTCTATCGCGGCTTCCATGTCGCAGGCTCAAGGTGGTGGTTGCTGTATTGTGTCGTGACGGGTGTTTCTTGTGTTTGAAATTTGAGCATCTGGGAATTACCTATTAAAATTGTATACTAGCCTTATATGAACGGCTGTTGTGAGCGAAAGGAATTTTCATGTCAATCCCCATAGGTGCTGCTGGGCTGTCCTCTTTCTCGAATTTGATGGAGATTCGAGATTCTGCCAAAAACTTGATGTCGTTGGCCTCTGCCACTGGGTTGGATGAAGAGACCGAATCGCTTTCGATGTCATTGTTGCGTAAAATCGATGGACTTTCTGGTGACATTACACCCGAAGACATGTCTGGTATTGAGCGTGTTTTTTCCAAGTTGAAGCAGCATTTGGAAGAGACGGATCCGAATTTGGCGGCTTTGGTTGTTGGTTCTATGAACGTGGGGTCGCAATCGTTAGACCGTGTTGTGAGTGGGATGGGTGTCTCTGGTTGTGACAACGCAATGGACTTTGAGCAGCAGCGCAGTGGGGCTGGTGCCTCTGCCTGGTTGCAGGTGCAGCATGCTCAAATGGTCGACACAAAGCGTAGCGGTGATGCCAGCCAGCTGCTGCAAAAAATCGAAAAACAAATGAACGCTCAGTCTGTGGTTGATATTGATTTGGACGCGGCACAAGAAGTCATGGAAGAAATCAAAGCCAGTTTGGTGGATGGTATCCAAGATATGGATGAGATCCGGTTGATCAAAAAATTAATGGGGAGTATTCCGGGTCTGGCGATTATGTTTCCCAACCTGATAGATGATTTGAAAATAGCTCTGACTGAATTTCTGGTGGCTGAGATACAGGGGATGTCTCCCGAAGATGCCAAGATGTTTATCCGAGAAGTGGTGGCTATGATTTCAGAAGTTCTTCCGACGGATATTTTATCTGATGATCAGATCGATGAGGTCGTAGCTCAAGGTGCTCAGCAGGATCCCTTAGCGGCTATGATGGCGCTGTCTCCAGATGATATTGTGGAGGGTGTTTCGGATGTGCCTGGCGGCAGTTCCGACGATGTCTGGCTCTGTGCACAAACAGGTCCGATTCTTATCAATCCCATGCTCATGCAGACCAATACACCTGGCAAGTCAGCAGATATGAAAATGCAGGCGCCCAAAGCCGCGGGGATGGATTCTGATCGTGCGGAACATGCGAAAGAGGCGATGGAGCGTGTGAAAGAGGTGTTGTCTGCTATGGAGCGGCTCTTTTATGAGGGGCTGAATGACTCTGGCAACGTGCTTGAAAAGATTTTGACGAAGCTGAACCCAAGTATGGGGGCTTAAATCGTGTTTTTTGGGGATGTATATCCGCTGCGACTTCCTATTTAGGATATGATTTCTTAGAAAAACAGGCTCTCTCTTTTGATCCCGTTCATTCCGGTGTATGCTGTCTCGCATCCTTGTTGCTAGGAGCGAAACACTTATGTCTTTTTTTACAAAATTATTAACCACCTTTCTGGGCGACCCCCATGTGCGCAGATTGAAAGAATTTACCCCGTTGGTAGAGCAGATCAATGCGTTAGAATCCCCTCTTTTGGGGTTGTCTGATGCCGAGCTTGCCGAGAAAACAACGCTTTTTCGGCAGCGGTTATCTGAGGGCGTAGCGCTAGATACCTTGTTGCCAGAGGCTTTTGCTGTGGTGAGAGAAGCCTCCAAACGTGTACTTGGCTTGCGTCATTTTGACGTTCAGCTTATAGGCGGTATGGTTTTGCACCGTGGTGGTATCGCAGAAATGAAAACGGGTGAAGGTAAAACCCTGATGTCCACGTTGGCGGCCTATCTCAATGCATTAGAGGGCAAGGGCGTCTATCTGGTTACCGTAAATGACTATTTGGCGCGTCGTGATAGTGAGTGGATGGGGCAGATTTTTCGGTTTTTAGGACTGACTGTTGGGTTGATTCAGAGCGGGATGTCCCCCGAAAACCGCATTTTGGCGTATCAGTCAGATATTACCTACGGCACGAATAATGAATTTGGCTTTGATTATTTGCGGGACAACTTGGTTTTTGATGCGGCGCAGATGTGTCAGGCGCGCAGGCACTTTGCCATTATCGATGAAGTAGATTCGATTTTGATCGATGAAGCCCGTACGCCGTTGATTATTTCTGGGGCTGTTGCTCAGTCTGTCTCTCGTTATACCAGCATTGCGGCTGTTGTGCGGAATTTTCAGATAGAAACACATTTTACAGTAGAAGAAAAACATAAGAACGCGGTGATCACGGAGGCGGGTATCGTGGCTTTGGAAAAAGCATTGGGGTTGGATAACTTATATTCTGCTGAACATATGGAGATCCCTCATATTGCGGTGCAGTGTTTGCGTGCGTTGCATTTGTTTCATGTGGATGTGGATTATGTTGTCAAAGACGGTGAGGTTATTATCGTCGATGAATTTACGGGCCGTTTGATGGAAGGGCGTCGTTATTCGGATGGCTTGCACCAGTCGATAGAGGCTATTGAGGGTGTTTTGGTTCAAGAAGAAAGTCAAACGCTGGCCAGTGTGACGTTTCAAAATTATTTCAGATTGTTTCCCAAGTTGGCGGGGATGACAGGTACGGCCCTGACGGAAGAGGCTGAGTTTGGCAATATTTATGGCCTGGAAGTGTTCGTGATTCCGACGCATAGAGCTATTTCGCGTCAGGATTTGCCGGATTTGGTGTACAAATCCAAAATGGAAAAATACAGGGCTATTGTTCAGGATATCAAGGCGGCGCATGAAAAAGGCCAGCCGGTTTTGGTGGGGACCATTTCAATTGAGATTTCTGAGTTGCTCTCTAAAATGTTGACCAAAGAACGTATCCCACATAGTGTTTTGAACGCAAAGCAACATGAGAAAGAAGCTGAAATAGTCGCCAACGCAGGACAAAAGGGCCGTGTGACAATTGCGACAAATATGGCCGGTCGTGGAACAGATATTGCGCTTGGCGAGGGTGTTTGTGATGTTGGTGGGTTGTATGTCATTGGGTCGGAGCGACATGAGTCTCGTAGGATAGACAATCAGCTGCGTGGGCGTTCGGGGCGTCAGGGTGACCCTGGCTTGTCCCGTTTTTATGTGTCTTTGGAAGATGAGCTGATGCGGTTGTTTGGCTCTGAGCGTATTCGTGGCATTATGGATCGTTTGGGGATGCCGGATGATACTCCTATTGAGCATGGGATGATTTCCAAATCTATTGCACGTGCTCAGACCAAGGTGGAGCAGTACCATTTTGGGATTCGTAAGCAAATTTTGCAGTATGACGATGTCTTGAATCAGCAGCGCGAGAGTATTTATCGTTTGCGACGGGACGTGTTGTTGGCCAATGGCTTGGATGCTGTGGTGAAAGACCTTATTTTGAAGTGGACAACCACTGAGATTTCTCAAACGTTTGAAAAACAGCCTCAAGTTTCTCATCCAGGGTATGCTGCATTTGTGTCGCGTGTTTCTCATGTTTTTCCTATTCAGAACATGGATGAGGTTATGCCAACTCTTTTTTCAAAGCCGGGTGGTTTGGCTGCGTCTTTGTCTGAATCGCTATATCAGTTTTATTTGTTTAGAAAGAATGAAAATCATCCTGATGTGTTTGAGACCTTTGTTGTGAGGCGCATTTTGCTGATGACATTGGACCGTAAGTGGATTGATCATTTGCACAACATGGAGAGTTTGCGTGAGGGTATTGGCTTGCGCGCCTACGGTCAGCGTGACCCGTTAATTGAATATAAAATTGAATCCTATGATATGTTTTTGTCATTGATGCATGGTGTTTCCGAAGAAGCCTTGGGTGCCATCGTTCGTGCGACAATTGTGACCGAGTCCGCAGAGGATGCGGCTGCGCGATCTTTGCCTCAGAATGCGATAGATGTGGTGGCCTCTGAAAAAGTGGGTCGTAATGAATTGTGTGTGTGTGGATCAGGAAGGAAAGCAAAAAAATGCTGTCAGAAATCTTAAACTCATTTCAGGTGTACAAGAAAAAACTTTACCATCTCGGAGACTATCTTTGACGTAGCGCAAACACAGGAAAAAGTACGTCAATTAGAAGTAGAAGTTTCTCAGGATAGCTTTTGGGAGTCCAATTCGGACGCGCAAACTGTCTTTTCACAACTGACCCGATTGAAAGGTGAAGTGGGGGATTATCAGGCGTTACTGCAGCTTTGCGAAGATATCGAGGTTTTGCGTGACATGGCGGATGAAGACCCGGAGGGTGTTGTTCCTGAAATGCAAGCGTATCTTTCGCGCTTGCAGCAAGCGGTTGATGCCTTAGAGGTGCGCTCGTATTTGTCTCAAAAATATGATACCCAACCATGCTTCTTTAGCTTGAACGCGGGTGCTGGTGGTACAGACGCGCAAGACTGGGCCGAAATGCTGTTTCGTATGTATACCCGGTGGATGGATCGTAAAGGGTTTCACTATGAGATTATCGATCAAACCATGGGTGACGAAGCGGGTATGAAATCGGTGACAATGTCGGTCAAAGGTGACTTTGCCTATGGCTTTTTGCGCAATGAAATAGGGGTGCATCGCTTGGTTCGGATTTCACCGTTTAATGCCAATGGTAAGCGGCAAACGTCCTTTGCGGCGGTGGATGTTGTCCCTCAGTTGGAGCAAGACTTGTCGGCCTTGGATATTGATCCCAAGGAATTGCGTATCGATACGTTCAGATCCGGAGGTGCCGGTGGGCAGCATGTCAACAAAACGGACTCTGCTGTGCGTGTCACGCATTTGCCGACAGGTTTGGTGGCGCAGTCGCAAGCCAGTCGTTCTCAGATTGCCAATAGAGAGACAGCGATGAATTTGTTAAAGTCGCGACTATTGCAGCTGTTGGAGTCCCAGCACAAAGATCACATTAGTGATTTGCGTGGTGTGGAAAAAGACATTGCATGGGGAAGTCAAATTCGCTCGTATGTTTTTCATCCCTACAAAATGGTCAAAGATACGCGGACGGGCCATGAAACGTCGGATGTCCCAGGTGTGATGGATGGCGATTTGGATGCGTTTGTTTTGGCGCACTTAAAGCACAAAGGAGAGTCTTAGCGTCTACGGAGTCTGGACCACGGTTCTCTCTCCGGCTACCATCACTATCATGAACTTTTTGCGCAAATTAACGTTTTTTCGGGTGTTCGTTTGGATGGCATTTCTTCTTTCGCTTGTTGTGGGAGGGGATGTGTTGTTTCGCCGTGTTGGCTTTGAGGCTGATAATCGTCAGGTAGAGCTGGTAGTGTCTTATCGCGATATGCGTCATATGGCCCATTTGAATGGGATGGCATTGGAAGAACTGTTGCCGCGTTTGCGAGACGAGGCTGGTGTGACGTCTATTGGTGTCGAAGAAGAGACGGTTGCGGATTTTGTCGCATCTGGAAAGGCCACGCTTCGGCAGGGGTCTGAGATTTTAGATATGTATAGGGTGGGGTCTGTCGCGCAGCGATCCGTTGTGACGTTTTTGTACTCTGAATATCGTATTGATCCGCTTCGGTATTATTTCATTGTGGAGGAACGGGCTGATTTTGAGCGTTTGCGTCGTTTTCTTGAAGCAGAGTTTGGTAGCTCACGTATACGTTCTTTAGATCGATACAATGTCGTGGAAGTTTTGGATGAGCGTGACGACCTGCTGTCGATTGGTTTGGGTATTCCTGAAGATGTGGTGTCTTTGATAAAGACGGCGGGGTTTGGGGTGATCCCGAGGTTGTCCAACACAAACCGTATGTCGGAAGAAATTGTGCGGCAAAAGCTGCAAAGTTTGAAGGCTGTCGACTTTGTGAATACGGTTGTGTTTGATGGTTCTGCGGTATTGGGTTTTCCCTCTTTTTTGCCGCTGATGGCCGAACGGTTGTCGTATTTGGGTATTAATGTTGGGTTGGTCGAGTTTTCTTATCAGGCAGGCTTTTCTGGGTTGGCCGGGCGTATGCCGACGTCCGTGTTTCGTGTTCATAGCATGGCGGAGGGTGAGATTGAGCGGTTGTCTGTTGCCCAAGCTGTTTCTCGCTATGTGCGTGCGGCGAAAGAGCGGTCTAATCTTATTTTGTTTTTAAAACCGTATGCGTTGTCGCGTGATCAGTCCTTTCGGTCTGTCATTGATTATAATCTGGAGTACTTTCGTACGGTGAAAGAGGCTTTGTCATCCCGTGGCTTCGTGGTCGGTAAAATACGTCAATTGCCGTTATCCAAATATATGCCTGTCGATGTGTATGAATGGGTCGTGTTGAGTTTTGGCGTTTTGGCTGCCTTGTTGTCATTGATTGCCGTGTTTAGGCCTGTGGGTGCTTGGGGTGTATTTTTCTTTTTGCTATTTTGGACGCTGTTGAACTATTTGGCGATCTTGACCCAGTCTG